>JBEANX010000332.1:0-7563 GCA_041165245.1 Pseudomonadota bacterium | reverse complement strand
GAAGATCGACGACGTGTTGGGCGTTTGGCCCCTGCACGGCCTTTGCGGCGCGTGGGGCGGCATTGCTGCGGGCATCTTCGGGCAAACCTCCCTGGGCGGCGCCGGTGGCGTGAACCTGGCCACGCAAAGCCTGGGCACCTTGCTGGTGGTGTTGTTTGCACTGGCCACGGGTGCGCTGGTGTACGGCGTGCTCAACACGGTGATGGGCCTGCGTCTGTCGCAGGAAGAAGAGTTCGAAGGTGCTGACCTGTCGATCCACCGCATCAAGGCCACGCCTGAGAACGAAACCTCCTGGTGATCGGCCCTCAGCTTTGAAGCAGCCATCTGAAATGGCCTTTTGAAATAGCCATTTCAGGCGGCGAAACCGATTGAAGTGGACATTCTGGCCGAAATGGCTAGAATGGCTTTCACTGAAGCTAGATCGAGTCGCCTGCCATGACCGCTTTGACACTGCGCAACCACCGAGGTGAAGAAATCTCGGTGCCAGAGTTCTCGGCCACCGAGGCCAAGAACAGTTTTGGCAAAGTGCTGGACACGGCCATCAGCCAAGGCATGGCTGCCATCACCAAACGAGACCGCCCCACCGCCGTGGTGCTCTCACTCGATGCCTACCAGGCCCTGCTGGACGCCCAAAGCCGCCCGCTGGACAGCCTGAGCCAAGAGTTCGACGCCTTGCTGCAACGCATGCAGGCGCCTGCTTCTCGCGATGCGATGATGGATGCCTTTGGCGCCTCGCCCGAAGAGATGGGGCTGGCGGCGGTGCAAGTCATTCAGCCTCGCTGAAGCCTCACGCAAACTGTGCTCGCGGCCAGCGAGCGTGCTTGCCAAAGTGATCCAAGAACAGCACACCCATGAGGTGTGCTTTTGCTTATTCAAAACACAGAGAGAGACCCCGTGGCCACTTCAGACCACGCCCCGCGCCTGTTCGTGCTGGCTGGCACCAATGGCGCCGGCAAGAGCAGCATCGGCGGTGCCACCATCCGCACGCACGGCGCCCAGTACTTCAACCCGGACGAAGCGGCCGCCAGCATTCGCCAGGCACGCCCACACCTGAGCCACACCCAAGCCAACAGCGCCGCCTGGCACGAGGGCAAGCGCTTGCTGCAGCACGCCATCGCACGCCGCCTCGATTACAACTTCGAGACCACCCTGGGCGGAAAAAGCTTTTGCGATTTGCTCATCAAGGCCGCCAGAGAAGGCTTTGAGGTGCGCGTCTGGTACGTGGGCCTGGCCAGCCCTGAGCACCACCTGGCCCGCGTCAAAGCCAGAGTGAAAAAGGGTGGGCATGACATCCCCGAGGCCGACATCCGCCGCCGCTTTGACCAAAGCCGCCTGCAGCTGATCGCACTGCTGCCCCACCTGGCCGAGCTGCGCCTGTACGACAACAGCGTTGAAGCCGACCCGCACCAGGGCCAGGCCCCACGTCCGCAACTGATCCTGCATTGGCAAGCGCAGACTGTTGATGCGCCCCAGGCCCTGTTGAAAGTGTCGATGGCCGACACCCCTGGCTGGTGCAAGCCCATCGTGATGGCCGCGCTCAAAGCGGCACAGCACTGAGCACGCTGTTCAGCTTTGGACTGGCTGGCGCAACAGGCGCTCAGCCAGCGCGAAATCACCTGGCCAGGTCACCTTGAAGTTCTCAAAAGCGCCGATAACGAGCTTGGGCTGATGCCCCAGGGCTTCGATGGCGCTGGCCTCGTCGGTGACCAGTGCGGCTGAGGCCTCATCGCTGAGCGCCGACATCAACGCCGGGCGCAACAAGCCCAAGCGAAACATCTGTGGCGTTTGCGCGGCCCATTTGGCCGATCGATCGATGGTGGCCGCCGCACGTGCATGCGCCACACCAGACTCGTCTTGCGCGGGCACGCTGGCCTTGAGCGTGTCAGCGAGAGGCAGGGCCAGCAGGCCGCCCACTTCGTCGTTTTCACACGCATCGATCAAGGCTTGAACCCACTCGGGCCTGATCAAGCAACGGGCGGCGTCATGCACCAACACCCAGTCGATCATCGAGGCGCCGCGGGCCATCAGCTCGTTCAGGCCATTGAGCACGCTCTCAGCGCGTGAAGTACCGCCCACACGCGCAACCCAGCCACGATCACTTTCAAAACCGGGCACATGCTGTTCGAACTGGTCATCAATCGGCGAGAGCACCACCAGCGTGGCTTCGATGCGCTCCACCTGCCCCAAAGCCTGAAGGGTGTGCGCCACCACGGCTTTGCCAGCCACAGGGTGGTATTGCTTGGGGCCCCCCACGCCTGCCCGCTCCCCCACGCCGGCGCAAGGCACCAGGGCAAAACAGCGGGGCTTGAACTCAGGGGAAAGGATGGTCAAAGACATGTCGACATTGTCATGCACGTGTCCAGCCCGGCCCCCGCCTAAAATGCACAGGCTGTAGCGCCCGGTCACGCCTGTGCCCGGGCCTTTGTCGTTTCTGCCACGCCTTTGCATTGCCCGCCATGCTGCCTGCTCTGTCCCTGCCGACCATCGCCCCTGGCAAACGCTTCAACGTGCCCCGCCCTCAGGGCTCGGCCGATGCCTTGCTGCTCAGCCAGTTCGCGCTGGCCCGCAAGGCGCAGGGCCAGATCACGGCCATCGTCACGGCCGATCCAGCCGACTCGCAAAGGCTGATGGACGAGATCGCGTTCTTTGCGCCCAGCCTGCGCTGCGCCGTGTTCCCCGATTGGGAAACGCTGCCCTACGACACCTTCTCGCCCCACCAGGACTTGATCTCCGAGCGCCTGGCCACCCTGTGGCTCGTGCAACAAGGCGTGAAAGCAGAAGGCGAAGTCGGCGTGGACGTGGTGCTGCTGCCCGCCACCACGGCCCTCACGCGCCTGGCACCCCCCTCTTTCCTGGCGGCCTACACCTTTCATTTCAAGCAAAGGCAAAAGCTCGACGAGGCGGCGCTCAAGTCGCAACTGACCATGGCGGGCTATGCGCATGTGAGTCAAGTGGTCTCGCCCGGTGAATACGCGGTGCGCGGCGGCCTGATTGACCTCTACCCCATGGGCTCGCTGGTGCCTTACCGGGTGGACCTCTTTGGCGACGAGGTCGACTCCATCCGCACCTTCGACCCCGACAGCCAGCGCAGCCTCTACCCCGTGCCCGAGGTGCGACTGCTGCCCGGGCGCGAGTTCCCCATGGACGAAGCGGCTCGCGGGGCGTTTCGCAACCGCTGGCGCGAACGCATCGAGGGCGACCCCACCCGCTCACGCGTCTACAAGGACATTGGCAGCGGCGTGGCCACGGCCGGCATCGAGTACTACCTGCCCCTGTTCTTTGACGAGACCTCGCACATCTTCCAGCACTTGGGCGAGAACGCTGCCCTGGTGCTGCATGGCGACATCGACGAGGTACTGCGCCGCTTCTGGGCCGAGACGCGTGAGCGCCATCGCTTCTTGCAGCACGACCCAGAACGCCCCCTGCTGCCACCTGAGGACATCTACCTCAAGGTCGAAGACTTCTTCGCCCTGACCAACGCCCACGCGCAGCTGGCCATGCGCGGCACCGAGCCTGTGGAATGGGCCCGCCCCTTGCCCGATCTGTCGAGCGAACGCGGCGCCCAGGAGCCCCTGCGCAGGCTGCAGGACCACATGCGCAAGGCCACACAACGCGTGTTGGTGGTGGCCGAAAGCGCTGGCCGCCGAGAGAGCCTGCTAGAGCTGCTGCGCGACCACCAGATCGACCTGCCCTCGGTCGACTCCCTCCAGGCCTTTGCTGACAGTGATCACACCAAGGCCATGGTGGTGGCCCCACTGGCCGGCGGCTTCATCTGGCAAGAGGCTGCACAGGCTGAAGGCGGCATCCAGTTCATCACCGAGACCGAACTGTTCGACGCCAGCCCCACCACGCGTCGGCGCAAAAAGAACGAGCAAGCCACCGATGTTGATTCGCTCATCAAAGACCTCAGCGAGCTCAATGTGGGCGACCCGGTGGTGCACAGCAACCACGGCATCGGCCGCTACCAGGGCCTGATCAACCTCGATCTGGGCGAAGGGCCCTCCGAGTTCTTACACCTGGAATATGCCGACAAGGCCACCTTGTACGTGCCCGTCAGCCAGCTGCACCTGATCAGCCGCTACACCGGCGTGAGCGCCGATGAAGCACCGCTGCACAAGCTGGGCTCGCCACAATGGGACAAAGCCAAACGCAAGGCCGCCGAGCAGGTGCGCGACACCGCGGCCGAGCTGCTCAACCTCTATGCCAGGCGTGCGGCCCGTGAAGGCTTTGCCTTCAGGTTCTCGGCGCAAGACTACGAAGCCTTTGCCGCCAGCTTCGGCTTTGAAGAAACAGCCGACCAGCGCGCCGCCATCCATGCGGTCATTCAGGACATGATCAGCCCTCGCCCCATGGACCGCCTGGTCTGCGGCGACGTGGGCTTTGGCAAGACCGAAGTGGCCCTGCGCGCCGCCTTTGTGGCCGTGACCGGCGGCAAGCAAGTGGTGCTGCTGGCGCCCACCACGCTGCTGGCCGAGCAGCACTTCCACAACATCTCTGACCGCTTTGGCCAGTGGCCGGTGCGGGTGGCCGAGATGTCGCGTTTCAGATCGGCCAAGGAGATCAAGGCCGCCATGCAAGGCCTGGAAGACGGCACCATCGACATCGTCATCGGCACGCACAAGTTGTTGAGCGACTCGGTCAAGTTCAAACGCCTGGGGCTCTTGATCATTGATGAAGAACACCGCTTCGGTGTGCGCCACAAAGAGGCCATCAAGGCCATGCGAGCCGACATCGACGTGCTCACCCTCACGGCCACCCCCATCCCCCGCACCCTGGGCATGGCGATGGAAGGCCTGCGCGACCTGAGCGTGATCGCAACCGCGCCACAACGCCGCCTGGCCATCAAGACCTTTGTGCGCACCGAGGGCTCCAGCGTGATCCGCGAAGCCGTGCTGCGCGAGCTCAAGCGCGGCGGGCAGGTCTACTTCCTGCACAACGAGGTCGAGACCATCGAGAACCGGCGCGACAAGCTGCAAGAGCTCGTCCCCGAGGCCCGCATCGCCATTGCTCACGGCCAGATGCCCGAGCGCGAGCTGGAGCGCGTGATGCGCGACTTCGTGGCACAGCGCCACAACGTGCTGCTGTGCTCCACCATCATCGAGACCGGTATTGACGTGCCCTCGGCCAACACCATCATCATGGCCCGGGCCGACAAGTTTGGCCTGGCCCAGCTGCACCAGTTGCGTGGCCGCGTGGGCCGCAGCCACCACCAGGCCTACGCTTACCTGCTGGTGCCTGATGTCGAGGGCCTGACCAAACACGCCGCCCAACGCCTGGACGCCATCCAAAACATGGAAGAGCTGGGCTCGGGCTTTTACCTGGCCATGCACGACCTGGAGATCCGCGGCGCTGGCGAGGTGCTGGGCGACAACCAGAGCGGCAACATGATGGAGGTGGGCTTTCAGCTCTACAACGAGATGCTGGGCGAGGCCGTTCGCTCGCTCAAGTCAGGCAAGGAGCCCGACCTGCTCTCGCCCCTGGGCCTGTTTGGCGCCAACACCGACATCAACCTGCACGCCCCCGCCCTGCTGCCCGACGCCTACTGCGGCGACGTGCACGTGCGCCTGAGCCTGTACAAACGCATCGCCACGGCCGATTCGCTCGAGAAAATCGAGAAGATGCTGGAAGAGATCGTGGATCGCTTCGGCAAGCTGCCGCCGCAGGCCCAGGCTTTGTTCGACACCCACAAGCTGCGGGTGCAGGCCAAGCCTTTTGGTGTGATCAAGATCGACGCCGCGCCGGGCATCATCAACATCACCTTCCGCCCCAACCCGCCGGTCGAGCCCATGCGCATCATCGAGCTGGTGCAAAAGAGCAAGCACATCAAGCTGGCCGGCAACGACAAGCTGCGCATTGAAAAAGCACTGACCGATCCAAAAGACCGGGCGCAGTATGTGCGTGACTTGCTGCGGCAGTTGGGGCAACCCGTCATGGGTTGACCGGGGCCAGATCCTGGACTGAAGCTGGGCCGATCAGGGCGGCGACAACAAGAGCTTGAACCTGGCTCGCCATCCCGAGGCCCGCTGCCAGTCGCGCCACAAGCGACGTGGCTCGTGGAGGTTGCAAGCCCAGGGCGTCTGGCGGTCGGGCATGTGCACCGCGCCATAGACCACAGGCTCGGTTTCTGGCTGCCAGGTGCCAAACACGTGGTCCCAGATCATCGTGAACTCGCCAAAGTTCTTGTCCAGGTAGACCGGGTTGCTGCCGTGATGCACACGGTGGTGCGAGGGCGTGTTGAACCAGCGCGACAAGCCGCCAAAGCGCCAAGCGGGCAAGACCTCGGTGTGTGTCCAGAAGGACCACAACTCGATCAGCGCGTAACAAAGCACGATCATCTGGCCATGAATCCCGAGGCAGGCGGCCAGGGTGAAGAAAGGAAGCCGCTCGAAGTTGTCGAGCACCCCCATGCGCGGGCCCACGGTGTAGTTGAAGACGGTGGCCGAATGGTGCACGCTGTGCCCTAACCAGAAGGGGCGCAGTGAGTGCTGCGTGCGGTGCAGGCAATAGGCCAAAAAGTCCATCAGCAGGAGGCAGGCCAGCCAAACCCACACACCGTCATGGGGCAGCGACCACACACCGACCTGCGTGCGAACCCAATCCAGCCAAGGCAACACCACCCACGTGGTGGCGACAACGTAAGTGAACAGGTGCAAGAAACCCAAACCGACGTTGTTGCCCAACTCACCCAGCGAGGCCCTGGACACCCCATCGGCGCGCTTTCGCCACCAAACGATCAGCTCTATCGCGGCCAAAGGCAAGACCAAAAGCACCTGATGGTCGATGATGTTTCGGAGGGTGTCTGTCAGATTCATGGTTCAAACACGCGCTGCCATGTGCATCAGTGCAAATTGCAAAGTCATCGAATGGGTCTCTGAACAACGGACACCCCTGCAGCCAGTGGCCATGATACGTTCACCATGCGTCGCGACCCTGGCCTTGAACGCTTGGCGGCATCGGCAAGGGCCCGGCATGTCAAGGACTGAGCAAGTCATGCCAGAATGTTGGGCTTGCCGCTGTTAGCGGCATCCCCTTTACGGGCCGTTAGCTCAGTTGGTTAGAGCAGAGGACTCATAATCCTTTGGTCGTTGGTTCAAGTCCAACACGGCCTACCATTTAAATCAATGACTTAGGGTGAACTTCGTGATGCGAAGTCGTCTTGGTTGTCAACCAAGTGTCAACGCCGCCGCAGCGTTACTTCAGCAGGGTGGTCGCCTGCACCCGATACCAAGGGTCGTTGAATTCCATCGCGTGGTGTTCAACGCTCCTGTTCTTGTGGTCGATTACCCAGAGATAGCGTTTGCGCCCTGATGGAAAGTTCCATACGTCGCCCTTCAGCGGCGAGGGTTCTAGAGCAAAGCAAATGTCGCGCGGGCGGCCAAACTTGTTCGCAGGGAAGACGGCGACACACGTTAGAAGCACGTAGGGCAGATAGTTTGTCGGCATATCTTTAAGGGACCATACGCGCAGCTTGGTTGCCTCTTGCAGCAAGGCCAGAAATTCCTTCCAGCTCAGACCGGGCGCGAAGTCTTTGCATTTCAAGTAGATCGCTTCTAGGTGCTTAAG
>JBEANX010000331.1:0-2955 GCA_041165245.1 Pseudomonadota bacterium | reverse complement strand
ACATTGAAAAGGCCATCACCGACTACGCCAGTCTGGTACAGGCCACAGGCAGCTTCATCGCATGGATCTCGGGCCACCCTGAGCTGCCGCAAGACGTCTCGGCCCTCAAGCTCAAGCAGGAGCTGGACGACTTTGCTGTGCGCTTCCCCGCCGGCCTGCCCAAGACCTATTGCGGCGAAGGCGCGCCCCTGGTCGATGGCATCTACTACTTCTCAGCCTCGGGCACGGGCGTGAAGACCAACAAGTGGGACATCTCGGACGCGGCCATGCAAGTGCTGCCAGAGCCCGGTGACGGCGCCATCATTGCCTGCACGGCCCACCTGGGCAAGGTCCTGCGCGACGACTACCCCTGGAACCACATCGACGAGATGAACCACGTGTTTGGCCTCATCGGCAAGGGTGCGCCTGACCCGGTCCAGTTCTACCTGAGCCAGGCCAACCGCCTCAAGCTGCTGGGCCGCTGAAAGAGGGCCAAGCCCATGCGTCAGCCCGGGCTTCAGGCCAGGGCCGATGCCAGCTTGGCTTCGTCAAAGCCCACACCCAGCACCACGCCATCGCGTTCAACCACCGGGCGTTTGATCACGCTGGCGTTGGCCAGCATCAGGGCTTTGGCACTGGCGGCGTCTTTCACGCCGGCCTGGGTGGCTTCGTCGAGCTTGCGCCAGGTCGTGCCCTGGCGGTTCACCAGCTTTTCCCAGCCCACGGCGGCGATCCAGTCGTCCAGGCGCTCGGCAGGCACACCCTGCTTTTTGTAGTCGTGGAACTCAAAGGCCAGGCCTCGCGCTTGCAACCACACACGCGCCTTTTTGACGGTGTCGCAATTGGGGATGCCGTAGACGATCAGGCTCATGGTGATGAAGGGTTCAGTGGGGTAAGAAGGGTGTCAGCCCGACTTTACCAAGCCCGCTTCCTGCGCCTCCAACGCCAGCCATTCTTCGTCGGTCCACAAGCGGGTGCGGGCCACGAAATGGTGGCCATCGGCGTCTTCCAGCGAGAAGGTGCCCAGGCTGCCTGGCGCCACATCCAGCGTGAGTTGCACCCCCAGCAAGTACTCGCATTGCGAGCGACTCACGTGGAACTCAACGCCGCCCACGCCCCCTAAGCGCACGTCGTCGCGGGTCAGGCTCATGTCGCCGTCGGCGTAGCACATGGGCGAGCTGCCTTCGCAGCAACCGCCCGCCTGGTAGAAAAAGATGCCGCCGTAGCGGGCCTTGAGCGATTCGATCAATGCCAAAGCCTGCGCCGTGGCCACCACTCGATCTACACCCCCCTCGATCTTGCGATCTGACATGCGCTGCTCCCCAGAAAAAAAAGGGGGGCTTGTGGCCCCCCGAAAAGATGGCGCCCCGGGTTTGACGACGCCATCGGTCACTCATCGATGCCCTCGGCTCAGAAGAAGCCCAGCTTGTTGGGGTCGTAGCTCACGAGCAGGTTCTTGGTCTGCTGGTAGTGGTCCAGCATGACCTTGTGGGTCTCACGGCCAATGCCCGATTCCTTGTAGCCACCAAAAGCGGCATGCGCGGGGTAGGCGTGGTAACAGTTGGTCCACACGCGGCCGGCTTGGATCTTTCGGCCGAAGTGGTAGGCGCGGCTGCCATCGCGTGTCCACACGCCAGCGCCCAGGCCATAAGGCGTGTCGTTGGCGATCTGCAGGGCCTCGGCATCGTCCTTGAAGGTGGTCACAGCCAGCACGGGGCCAAAGATCTCCTCGCGGAAAATGCGCATCGAGTTGTCGCCCTTGAACAGCGTGGGCTGGATGTAATAGCCACCAGCCAGTTCGCCCTCCATCTTGGCGGCGTTGCCACCGATCAGCACCTTGGCACCCTCTTCCTTGCCCAGCGCCAGGTAAGACAAGATCTTGTCTTGCTGCATGGCTGAGGCTTGCGCGCCCATCATCGTGTCGGTGTCGAGCGGGCTGCCTTGTTTGATGGCCGCCACGCGCTTGAGGGCACGTTCGATGAACCTGTCGTAGATCGATTCCTGAATCAGCGCGCGGCTCGGGCAGGTGCAGACCTCGCCCTGGTTGAAGGCAAACAGCACCATGCCTTCGATGGCCTTGTCCAGGAAGGCGTCGTCTTGCGCCATCACGTCTTCAAAAAAGATGTTGGGGCTCTTGCCGCCCAACTCCAGCGTGGCGGGGATCAGGTTGCTGGCCGCTGCCTGAGCAATGACCTTGCCCGTGGCGGTCGAACCCGTGAAGGCGATCTTGGCGATGCGCTTGCTCGAAGCCAGCGGCATGCCCGCCTCGCGGCCAAAGCCGTTGACGATGTTGAGAACGCCTGGGGGCAGCAAATCAGCGATCAACTCGGCCATCACCAGGATGCTGATGGGGGTCGATTCAGCCGGCTTGAGCACCACGCAGTTGCCAGCGCCCAAGGCAGGGGCCAGCTTCCAGGCCGCCATCAGGATGGGGAAGTTCCACGGAATGATCTGCCCGACCACGCCCAGGGGCTCGTGGAAGTGATACGCAATGGTGTTGCCGTCGATTTCCGAGAGCGCACCTTCTTGCGAGCGCAAGCAGCCGGCGAAATAGCGAAAGTGGTCGATCGTCAGGGGGATGTCGGCATTGAGCGTTTCGCGGATGGGCTTGCCGTTGTCCACGGTCTCGGCGTAGGCCAGCTTTTCCAGGTTGGCTTCGAGGCGGTCGGCGATCTTGAGCAGGATGTTGGCGCGCACGGCGGGGGGCGTGGCGGCCCAGCCATCTTTGGCGGCGTGGGCGGCGTCCAGGGCCAGGTTGATGTCGGCCTCGGTGGAGCGCGCGGCCTGCGTGAAGACCTTGCCGCTGATCGGCGTGACCACATCGAAATACTGACCACCCACTGGGGCAACAAACCTGCCACCGATGAAGTTGTCGTAGCGGGACTTGAACTCGACAGGTGCACCTGAGGTGCCAGGCAGTGCGTAGATCATGTGGGTCTCCTAAAGCGGTTGGTGTGCGTGCATGAACAGGACTCG
>JBEANX010000330.1:0-5790 GCA_041165245.1 Pseudomonadota bacterium | reverse complement strand
TTCTTGCTGCTCGCGGGCGGATGTGTGTTCTGCATCTCTTGGGAGTTCGATGACACAGGGTGACCGCGTCTTCAGCCAACGCATCACGACAGGTCGTTCGCGCAGGTTCAACTGGGACGGGAACAAGCGGAGCGCCTCCGGCGTATGGCCCACGCCGACAAGGCGCTCGATGTGGATGTGCTCAATTGCGATGAAACCCACAGCTGCCACAAGCTTGCGGTGTGGCAGACAAGGCTTGATGTCTTGCTCGATGAATGATTGGAAGGTTTTCTCGTCTCTGCATTGAGTCGAACAATTGGCCAAGCGCATGAGTCGCTGCGGTGTCAAATGCATCCCTGTGTACCCTGATGTGTTGTGATCTTCAAAGTTGTCTCGCGAGCGGGTGATCGTAAAGTTCAACTGTTGTTACTTTGGGTGTGGTCTCGGGAGTGCTAAGTGGCGCGCAACTTGGTCGGCTTCTTCTTGCGGCCCAGCCCCGCTTGTGCGGCCAAGAACTTGATCAACACCCACAAGGCCGATTCATTCGGCTTGGGCGCCTCACCCCTGCCGATGCGCTTGAGCTGCCCGGTGTACCAGGTCACCTCCAGCAGGCCCATCTTGTCGATCATGCCGATGCCGGTCTTTTGCAGGCGCACGGTCTGCACCGGGTCCTGGCCCTTGAGCAGGAGCAGGCACACATCGGGCTCGATCGCCATGATGCGCGCGATGCCCACCATGTCGACGGCGCCAGATTCAATCGCATCACTCATGCCTTGCGCGGTGCGGAACCCACCGGTGACCACCAGCGGCACCTTCACGGCCTGGCGCGCCTTTTCTGCAAAGGCCATGAAGTAGGCCTCGCGCTGCTGCGTGCTCTCCTTGACAGGTTCTGCCTTGTTCTTCACGCCCGTCATGGCCGGGGCTTCATAGGTGCCACCCGAGATTTCGACCAGGTCGATGCCGGCCTCGGCCAGGGCGCGGATGGTGTCCAGCGATTCTTCTTCAGTGAAGCCGCCACGCTGGAAGTCGGCCGAGTTCAGCTTGATGCCGATGGGGAAGCTCGGGCCCACCGCTTCGCGCATGGCGCGGTAAACAGCCAGCACAAAGGCGCGGCGTTTCTCGGCCGTGCCACCCCATTCATCGGTGCGACGGTTGTGGTGCGGCGAGAGGAACTGGCTGACCAAGTAGCCGTGCGCGCCATGGATCTGCACGCCTGAAAAACCGGCCTGCTTGCACACACCTGCAGCGCGGCCATATCGGGCCACCAGTTCGTGCACTTCGGCATGGGTGAGCTCACGCGGCGTGGCAAAGAAGGCCTGCATGTCCGAGCGGAAGGGAATGGCCGAAGGCGACACCGTTTCCTTGTTCAGCCCCTTGGGCGCTTGCTTGCCGGGGTGGTTGAGCTGCACCCAGCATTGCGTGCCGTTGCGCGTGGCGGCTTGGGCCCAGGCCTGGAGCGAGGCCAGGTGTTCGTCGCCTTCGATGATCACGTTGCCGGGCTCGCCAGTGGCACGTTTGTCGATCATCACATTGCCGGTCACGCACAGGCCCACGCCGCCATCGGCCCACGCACCATACAGCTTGACCAGCTCGGGCGTGGCGCTGCCGTCGCGGCGCCCCAAGGCTTCGCTCATGGCCGACTTGAACAGGCGGTTCTTGATGACCGTGCCATTGGGCAGGGTGAAGGCTTGTGACAAAACGGCTTGTGCAGACATGCGTGAACGCTCCAGACAACGGACAAAGAGAGGGCAGAGCGAATTGAACAACAGAAATCCTCCGATTGAGGGGATCGCAGGCGACCTGGCGTGGGCTCCATGGCCTTGAAACGCCCCTCGGCGGTGCATGGCGCAGCTCATGACGGGGCAAATGGCGGTCTTTGGCCTTGTCAAGCGGCTTTGCCAGTGCCCAGGCCTAGCCACAAGGTGGAAATCTTTGATGTGAAGCGACGACAAAGGTCTTGGGTGGGTGTTTTTGTTGGTTAAGTGGCATTACCATCCCTGCTGCTGAGCCAACGAGGATCGAGCGCGCAAGCCGCGCACGCCCGAAGGCCACGTTCAGATCTGACCTCGATGGAGTGAATTCACATGGCAACTGCGAAGAAGGCCCCCGCCAAGAAGGCTGCGGCAACCACGGCGGCTCCTGCCGCCAAGAAGGCCCCTGCGGCCAAAAAAGTGGCGGCCAAGCGCACGCCCAATGCCGCCTTCATGAAGGCCCTGACCCCCAGCCCCGCTTTGGCCGCTGTGATCGGTGCAGACCCTCTGCCCCGCACTGAAGTGACCAAGAAGGTCTGGGAATACATCAAGAAGCACAACCTGCAAGATGCCGCCAACAAGCGCAACATCAACGCAGACGACAAGCTCAAGGTCATCTTCAAGAAGGCGCAAGTCTCGATGTTCGAGATGACCAAGCTGATCAGCGACCAACTGAGCTGATCTGCCCCCAGGCACATCACTCGGTTCGCACCGATCCAAACCCGGCCTCGGCCGGGTTTTTTCATGCCTGTTTTCTTGGCCTGTTTTCTTGACTTGTTTATCCGGGCTTCAAGCTTGGCATGTTCGTCGCATATTGGGCACAAGCAGGCAGCTCTTGAAGCAGGCCGGGCCCAGGCCCTGCTATCTTGAAAGCACTTGCCCCACTTGAAGTGCATGAAAGCGGTCGACGCATGAACAACCCCAAAGAACTCCTGGCGCGCAACTTCCCCACCGCCGTTCAAGACGCTCGCCAAGCGGCCAAGCCCTCTTTGTATGGCGGCCCCGACAGCAGCTACGACCTGGCCTTTGCCGACCCTGAATTCCTGCTGCACCCTGAGTTGCGCCCCGTGCGCATGCAGCTTGAATTGCTCAAGCCCGAGCTCATCCAGCGCGAAGAGAACATCCAGTCGACCATCGTGATGTTTGGCAGCGCCCGCATCTTGCCGCTGGACGACGCCCAAGCCGCCCTGGCCCAAGCCCAGGCCTTGCCTGCGGGCGATGAGCGCGAGCAAGCCGTGCGCAAGGCCACGCGCGGTGTGGAGATGGCCCATTACTACGAAGAAGCGCGCGCCTTCGCAAGCCTGGTCACCCGCCATTCAGAGCAACTGGAAACGCCCATCTACGTGGTCACCGGCGGTGGCCCTGGCGTGATGGAGGCCGGCAACCGCGGTGCCCATGAAGTGGGCGGCAAAAGCATTGGCCTGAACATCGTGCTGCCGCACGAGCAAGAGCCCAACCCCTACATCACGCCCAAGCTGTGCTTCCAGTTCCACTACTTTGCGCTGCGCAAGATGCACTTCCTGATGCGCTCGGTGGCGCTCTTGTGCTTCCCAGGTGGTTTTGGCACGCTCGATGAATTGTTCGAAGCCCTCACCCTCATGCAGACGGGCAAGTGCCGCAAGCGCCCCGTGCTGCTCTTTGGGCGAGAGTTCTGGACCAAGCTGATCAACATCGATCACCTGGTCGACACCGGCATGATCAGCCCAGGTGATGTGAACCTGTTCCGCTATGTCGAGACCGCCCAGGAAGCCTGGGACGTGCTGCGCAACGAATATGGCCTGGGCAAGCCCGAGGACAGCGCCTGCGGTTGGTGAGTAATTTTTGGGTGCTCGATCGGGCGTGAGGCCCCACATGGCGGCCGCCTCACCTCAGCCCTCAAGTTCGTGAATGATTTGCCGAACACATTGCCATGAGCTTGCCTGGAAAAAACGCATTGGTCCTCACCGGGGGGGGCGCACGCGCCGCCTACCAGGTGGGCGTGCTCCAGGCCCTGATGCTGATCCGCCGCGACAGCGGTGAGCCTGACCGAAGCAACCCGTTTCGCATCATTTGCGGCACCTCGGCGGGTGCGCTCAATGGTGCGGCACTGGCCTCACGCGCCGACCGCTTTGAAGCCGCCGTGCGCCAGATGGCCGAGCTTTGGCGCGACATGCATTGCGAGCAGATCTACCATGCCGATTCACTCGGCGTGATCCGCAGTGGCGCACAGTGGCTCACGCTGTTCTCGCTCGGCTGGGCCCTGGCCCGCTGGCGCCGTGCCCGACCCCGCTCCCTGCTGGACAACGAACCCTTGGGCGAGCTGCTCATGGATTCCGTGCGCTTCTCGCGCATCGGCAAGCTGCTGGAAGATGGCGTGCTCGACGCCGTGGCCGTGTCCGCGTCGAGCTACACCACGGGCGAGCACGTCACCTTTTACGATTCGGCCCAGCCCATCGAGCCTTGGACGCGCTCCCAGCGCATCAGCGTGAAAGACCGCATCTCGGTCGAGCACCTCATGGCGTCCAGCGCCATTCCCTTCATCTTCCCAGCCGTCAAGCTCGACATCAACGGCCAGCCGCAATACTTCGGCGATGGCTCCATGCGCCAGGCCGCGCCCATCTCGCCAGCCGTGCACCTGGGCGCCGACCGCATTCTGGTGATCGGGGCAGGGCGCTTGCACGAGCCGACCGCGCCGCGTCAGCCCATCGTTGAATACCCCAACCTGGCCCAGATCGCCGGCCACGCCATGTCCAGCATCTTCCTGGACGCCCTGGCTGTGGACATCGAGCGCCTGCAGCGCGTCAACAAAACGCTGGAGTTGCTGCCGCCCGAGGCGCGCGCACTGACGCCGCTGCGCCCGGTGGACATCTTGGTGATCGCGCCTTCCCAGCGCATCGACGACATTGCCGCACGCCACCTGTGGGCGCTGCCGCCTGCGGTGCGCGGCATGTTGCGCGCCGTGGGTGTGTATGGCCGCGGCAAAACGGCGCGGGGCACGGCCCTGGCGTCCTACCTGCTGTTTGAGTCGTCTTTCACGCGGGAGCTGATCCAGCTCGGTTTCACCGATGCGCTGGCTAAGCGCGATGAGGTCACCCGCTTTTTTGGCTGGGGCGAGCCTGCGCAAGGTGGCCCTGGCCTGCTGGGTGCAGACGGGCGCCCCATGGCTGAATCAGCCCGCCCGAAGGCGCCTGCCCAAGCTGGCGCAGCTCAAAGCGAGCCCACCCCCTTCACAAATCAAAGACCTCGTGGTAGCATGGAGAGCTTCGCCCTTTGATGGACAGAGATGCTTCATGCATCAACGCCTGCCAAAAGCGAGGATTTCCATAGATTGAAAGGTCTTTAACATGTACGCGGTCATAAAAACCGGCGGCAAACAATACAAAGTTGCCATCGGTGAAAAAATTAAAGTAGAACAGATTGCTGCGGAAGTTGGCCAAGAGATCGTGATCGATCAGGTTCTTGCTGTCGGCTCCGGCGCAGAATTGAAGGTCGGCACGCCCTTGGTGGCTGGCGCAACCGTCAAAGCAACTGTCTTGTCGCAAGGTCGTCACGACAAGGTTCGCATCTTCAAGATGCGTCGTCGTAAGCACTACCAAAAGCGCCAAGGCCATCGTCAGAACTACACCGAGCTGCAAATCAGCTCCGTGAACGCCTGAACGTTGCGCTCTGATCTGAGTTAACCATCCATTAGCCCCCAAGGAGCTACACCATGGCACAGAAAAAAGGCGGCGGTTCCACACGGAACGGCCGCGATTCCCAACCGAAAATGCTCGGCGTCAAGGTCTACGGCGGTCAAGTCGTGCCTGCCGGTTCGATCATCGTCCGTCAACGTGGCACCCGCTTCCATGCAGGTCCCAACGTCGGCATGGGCCGCGACCACAGCCTGTTTGCACTGGTTGATGGCACCGTGTCCTACGCCATCAAGGGCGCTCTGAACCGCAAGACGGTCGTCGTCACGCCGGTCTGATCGACCCTCCCACCATCGGGCAGCGCTCGTCGCCGCCTGTGGTGTCAAGCCCCGGCTCGCCGGGGCTTTTGTGCTTTCACCGGCACCCATTTTCTTGAAACATCCCGCATCGCG
>JBEANX010000329.1:0-5409 GCA_041165245.1 Pseudomonadota bacterium | reverse complement strand
TCCAAGTTTGGCGTGGCTGCGAATGGTCGCCCCACAGGTGCCGGCTTGGACGCAGGGCTACGACAGCAGTGAATTGGTCCCCTACCAAAAATTTTTCCTCCATGCCATCAATTGCCAGCCTGTGAGCATGGAAGGCGGCGATACCAGCATCTTCTTGCGGCAAAACATGTGCAGCCCGCAGGTATCCAAGGTGCTGTTGGGTGAGGCTGCTTGCACCACCCATCACCTGATGGGGATCCATCTTTACAAGCGGTCGCGTTGTGAGGCGCCAGTGGGCCTGCCTGAGTTGGAGTCCCAGCTGTTCGACGATGTGCAGACCCAGCTGACATGGGACCCACGTGTTCGCGATGCCTATGTCCAACGCGTCTTGGTGCTCCAGTGGTTTGGGCGTTCACATCAGGTCAAACCGGTTTGGCTGCGGCGAGTGATGTCGGCCCAATTGGCCGATGGGGGATGGGCCTGGATCTCTCCGATGCCAGAGGTGCCTCCTTTGCTCCAAGGCTGGTCATTTGGGCGTTTTTGGCGAGGTGTCGTGCTGCAGCAGCCACTGGATGACCAGTACGTTTCAGACTTCCATCCAACGGCACAGGGCTTGCTGTTGATCGCCTTGTCATTGCGCGGCAAGTAGGCAGGCCCGCGGGCTCATCGCTTGGGTTCGACCACCCAATCACAGGCCTTGCCCATGCTGTTGCGCGGCAACGCTTGGCCGACGGTGTAATGCGCAGGCCTGGCTGCTGGTGCCAAGTGCCGCGCAGCCCAGGTTTGCAATGAATCGGCCAAGCCTTCTGGCGCATCTGGTGTGGGCACCACAAAGGCTTTGAGCCGGGGCTGGCCCTGGAAGTCGTGCAAGCGCAGTGCCACATCTTGCACGCCGGGTTGGCGCAGCAAACGGCCTCGCACCTGCGCCAGGTGAACGTTCACACCACCCACTTGCACGGCCCCGTCGATCCGCGCCCCAGGTTGGAATCGATCGGGTGCCAGCCAGCCCATGTGGTCTTGCAGCGTGACGGTGCTGAGTTGCCCATCAGGCGCGAGCCTTTGCAATTGCTGCGCATCCTCGGGCAGGCGCTGCCAGAAAGGGTGAAGCTGGTAGGACGCATCAGGCCAATCACGCCAGCCCACGCCTGAGGTCTCTGAGCTGCCATAAATGTGCAGCAGGCGGCCCAAGCCCGTGGCCATCGCGGCCTCGCAGACCTCGTCCGGGCAGGGCGCCGTCGAGGTGATGCCCGTGATGCCTCTGGGCAAGCTGGGCTGCACCCTTCCGACAGCCCGCCACCAATCCGGGAAACCGATGACCAGATCACCCGGCTGCAACAAGGTGTCCAGCCCGATGGGTGGCCGCCCTTGGAGATCGAGCAGAGGCACCTCAGGGCGGCCCATGGCATGCGGCAGCAAGAGGGTGAACAAAAAGCCGTAGATGTGGTGGCTGCGCACGGCTGAGACGATGCGCTCCACGGGCCCGATGACCGCAGCCATGGCCTGCATCTCCTCCATCAGGCTGGCCAGGCTGTGCGTGCAGCCTTTGGGTGCACCCGTGCTGCCTGAGGTGCGAAAGCGCATGCACGGCCCGCTGGGGGCCGCGTGCTGGGCCCGCAGGCCTTGCTCTGCGGCGTCCAGCCAATGGCCCAGCGTGGGCTGCTCGTACAGGCCTGCTGCAGCCTGTGGGTCACGCACCGAGGCAGCGTCTGCCAAGGCCATGCTCAGGTTGAGCAGCTCCAGAGAATCAGCGCCCAGGTCGTGCGTCAGGTGCAAATGCTTGGGCCAAGGCTCACCACGGCCAGGAAGCAGCCATCCGCCGGGGCGCATCTGTGCCATCTCCGCCTCAAGCAGGTCACGCACAAAGCGTTGGAGGCTGCTGGCTGGTGCCCACCACATGGGCAGTGGCCCATCAAAGCAAGTTTGTGTTGAGTCAGCGGGCATGCGCGAGGCGGCAGGCGTGGTGAGATCAGGAGGGGGCCCAGCTGGCCTTGATGCGTTGCAGTTTGATGTGGGCCGATTCATCGGTCACGACCACCATCAGACAATCAAGTGTGCCCGGCAGCATGAGCGCCGTGATGCCCAAAGCGATCGGCGCGTCGAGGGCTGCGGGGCTGTGGTCGTGGATCTCGGGCATGAGGATGCGGTAGCTGTCGCAGATCAAGCCGGTGGTGCGCTTGAAGGTCTGCACCAGGGTGCGCAGGTCGGGCGAGGCCTTGTCCAGGATGTCAAAGAGGTTGAGTTCTCCCTCGCCATCGAACAGGTTCAAGGGCGCCAGCAGTTGCGTGGCCATGGGGTTCATCAGCGCGATCTGGCCATCCAAGCGTGCCTGTACCAGCCCCACAGGCGCGAGGTGCACGAACTGCATCAAGGCGCGCAATTCGGCGCGAACGGCGGCCTCTGTGTCTGAAGGGGGCGTGCTGTTGTCGCTCATGACGCTGCGCCCGTGTGGCGTTGCACCAGCACGAAGCGCAGAGGGGCGCCGGGGCGGGCGATCAGGCGCATGCTCACCCGTGTGGGCCGCATGCGAAAGGAAAGCACATAGAGCATCACCTCGTCCAAGGCCTCGCCTTGGGCATCAGCATCTTCGAAGCGGCCGGCCACCAGGTAGTTGTTCAAGCAGGGGGCCAGTTCGATGAACAGGTGCTGGCCCAGCACCGCGCCCACCTCGAATTTGGCCATGGTTGATTCATGGGTGTTGTAGCGCTGAATGATGCCCTCGCGGTCAAACCCGATCACCCCGAAGGGCAGGGCGTCCAGTTCGAGGGTGGGCATGGTGTGAAGCGTCTCGAACAGTTCGGGGCTGTCAAAAGGCATGGCCGGTCACGGTGATGTGTGTTGACCTAGCTTGTATCAGAAATCAGAGCGGCCATCCCGGGAAAAGTGGGGGTTTGGACCCATACCGCGACACTGGCCTCACACGGCCCGAGCCAGCGGGTTAGGTGTGGGATCGGCCACCTTGCTCAAGGTGTTGCGGTCGCGGTGGTGGAAAGGCTCGCTTTGGCCCTGGATCATGAGCACGGTGTCTTCGTCGTAGTCCCAGGTGCCGTCGTCATGGATGGTGACTTCGATCACGAACTCCACCGTCTTGAAGGCGTGGGCCAGGAAGGGGATGTCGCTGATCTGGCCCGCCTCGCGGGTGGCGCGCAGGGTGAAGGTTTTCGCATCGGCGCTGGCTTGGCCGGTGGCCAGCACCGTCTGGCCGCGAGGGATGGTCAGTGTGTGCACGACGGTGCCGGTGGCAGGCTCCCACAGCCAGTAGCCCACCTGGTCGTGATAGGTCTTGACCTGCTCTGGCTTGGTGACATGCGTGTGGTAGCGCAGGCCATAGAACAGCTGCGGGCCGTTGGTCTGAGGGTCGATGGGCTGCAGCTCGATTCGCTCCACGTAGGCCTGTTTCTTGGCACCTTCGGCCTTGGGCTTGACGTCTAGACCACGCTCCCCTTGCCAAACACCGGCCATGCCGCTCAGGGGCCCCAGGTTGGCCAGGGTGTTGACGTCCACCCCCTTGGGCTCGGTGTAGATGTCGCTGGGGAAGGGGGCTTGTGCGGTGCTGGTCGATGCGCTCATGGGTGGCTTCCTTGGTTGGGGTGCAGGCGGGTTGTGGCAGGTTCAAGTGCTCAATATTGGGCCGTGTATCGATAGCCCTTGTAGCGGAAAGTGGCTTGTTTGAGCTGGATGCGCTCGAGTGTCAGGTCCGGGCTGATGGCGTCGCCCTCGTGCAGCAATTGCCCATTGACGATCAGCATGCGGCTGGCTGGGTTGTCCGAGTGCATGGCGCCGCCAAAGGCCAGTTTGGGCAATTGGGGCTTCATGGCGTCGGGCAGTTCAGGCAGGCCCTCTTGCTCAGGCAGGGAGGTCTTCGCGATGCTTGAGTGCTTCGATGGCTCAGCGCTGTCAGCGTGCGTTTTGCGTTCGTTGCGAGAGGGCACGGGGGGGGTGGGTACAGGCGCTGGGCTTTCGGCTTGTGACTTCGTTTCTGGCACGGGCGGCGAAGCCTGCGCAGGGGCAGGCACCACCGTCGGTACGCTGGCCACTGTCGCTTGTGTGTTGCTCGCGCTTTCAGGCCCCCACAGGGCCCACACCAGCAGGCCGATCATCACCAGGCCCATGGCCATGATGATCCAGATGAGCAGGGACTGCCCCCCGGGGGAGCCACCCCCACTGAACTCGGGCGCCATGTGTTGGTCATGGATGCCGGGCACCTGGCCCTGGCCCCGTTGGGCCTCGGCCTTTTTGAGGGCTTCAAGGATGTAGGACACGAGGTGGGTGCTCCGTGGCAAGGCGTGGTTCGTCCACACCCGTGAGGCGGTTGATCTGCATGAATGTCATGGCGCCGGCCATGCCATCGGGCTTGATGCCTTGGGACACCTGAAAGGCGGCGACCACCGCTTGCAGGTTCTCGTCCAGGCGCTGGCTGGGCTTTGGCAGGCTGGCTTGGCCGAGTTGGGCCAGGCGTTGCGCCAGCCAGTCCACCGCAGGGCCTTGGCTGCCGCGAACCAGCTTCTGGCGGTAGCCCTCTGGCGCGCGCCACCATGTCACGAAGTCACCATGCCAAGCTTGGCTCAGGGCGATCAGGCTGACGGTTTGTGTTTGCCCGGCCATCTCGAGGGTGGCCCAACTGGGCCCCAGGCCGACCAGCAGGGCGTGAACGTCCTCACCTTGCGGGTTGACCAAGCTGAGCACCACGGGGCGCCCGAGCTGGCGGATCAAGGACAAGCCATTGCTGCTCTTGAAGCACTGCAGGCCTTGGGTGGGCAAGGCCTTGCAAGGCTCGGCCTCGTCGGTTTGAACGCCCCAGCGGCTGGCCAAGTCACGCAGCGCGCTGGATGCGCGAACCTTTGGGGGCTGCGCAGTGGCTGCATCCCACAAGAGCTGATCGGCGACGGGTGTTGGGGTCGCTGATGCAAGGCTCGTGAAAGGTGCGCTCGCAGCGGCAGGACCTGAAGCGCTTGCGCCAGACTTTGTGGTGAGGTTGGCTGCCGCAGACTGGATGCTGGCGCTGGCCGCAGGCATGGAGAGTTGGGCCGATGGCTTCAGCGTGCCATTGCCCACCACCGTGGAAGGTGTTTTGCGCGCAACTGCCGCTGGGCCAGAGGCTGCGCCCTTGGGCCCAAGGTCCCCAAGCGCCTCTTGCAGCGGCCCCCATTGGTAGCGCTGCCCGGCCAGGAGCAGGCTGCCGGCCACCATCAGCACGCTGGTGCCGAGCAGGGCCCATGCCCAGACCGGCAGGCTCGCCGATCGGTCGCTGCCTTGGCTGCGCGCCCAGTCTGGCAGGCCGGAGTGCTTGGGCAGCTTTTCCAGGCCGAAGACTTCGGTGGCCGCCTTGTCGACAATGCCTTTGGTCACCGTCGGGTGGCTCATGGCATAGGCGCCCAGCAGGGCCCTGTCACACAGCAGGTTGATGCGCCTTGGCACGCCATGCGTGAGCTG
>JBEANX010000328.1:0-7682 GCA_041165245.1 Pseudomonadota bacterium | reverse complement strand
CGCCAAGGACACCGTCATCGACGACATGGCCTGGAAGACGGTGGGCCCTTTGTGCCTCACCACAGCATATTTCAAGCACCGCTACACCGGCCTGACCATCCTGCCCAGCCACTTCTTCATCCCTGACCACTTCAGCGGGGTGCACTACGAAGGGCGAGGCATGGTCTATGCCAAGCAGGAATGGGCCAGCACCCACGGTGCTTACGACCAATTGCACCTCAAGAAATTCGCCTGATTGGGCGGCATTGATCAGGAGCCAGCACCATGATCCCCAAAATCCTTCACATCATCTGGGTGGGTGACGAAAAGCGCCAACCCCGCCAACTGATGGAGACCTGGGCCCAGCACCACCCTGGCTGGGACATCCGCCTGTGGGGCAATGAGGACCTGGTGGGCCGCGAATGGCAATGCCAGGCCCACATTCGCCATTGGGCTCAGCGTGATTGCGCAGCCGTGGCGGACCTCATGCGTTGGGAGATCCTGCACGAGCAAGGCGGTGTGTGCGTAGCCGCTGACAGCGTGTGCCTGCGCCCCTTGGACGAAGCCTTGCTGGACCTCAACTCCTTTGCCTGTTGGGTGAGTGAGCTGGTCGAGCCAGGCTTGGTGTCGTCGGCCTATGTGGGGTGTGCACCTGGGAGCCCCTTGATGGCCCGAATCATCGAAGACATCCGCGCGACACCGGTCGGTGCTGATCTCAGCATTTCCGAAGCCGTGGGTTCAGCGCGTTTGACGGCTTCCTGGCGCGCCAGCGAGTATGTGGAGCTGACGGTGCTGCCCAGCTACACCTTCATCCCCAGACACCCCCGTGCGCCTGTTCAGCGCCAGGGCGGCCAGCCCTATGCCTGCGAGCTGTGGGCCAGCGAGTTGGGCCTGTTGGACGAATTGGGCAGCCTGGATGCCAATCAGGTGGCGCAGTGTTTGAGCCAGTCGCGTGAGGTGGCGGTCGAGGCGCCTATGGCGGCGGGCTTGCCCACCGTGGCCCCAGCGCCTGCAGGTGGCGTCAACATCGTGATGCTCACGGTGCGCACCGGCCAGACCATGCGCGACATCCTGGAGACGCTGGAGCGATCAGTGGCTCGGTACCCCCAAGTGCGCTTGACCGTGGCCGATGGCTCGTTGGACCCTGAAAAAACCGCCTGGTTGACCCAGTTGGCAGCCCGCTCCAATGCGGACATCTCGCTCATTTTCCAACAAGGCATTGTGGAGCGCCTGCAAGCAGCCTTGTCACCAGACAAGGGCTGGACCTTGTTCGTCTCTGACGACGATGCCTTCACGCTGGACTATGTGGAAGCCTATCTCCAGGCGTTGCCAGCGCTGTCGTCGGATGTCGCAGCCTTGGCCCCTTCTCTGTATGTGGGAACCATGGACGGGCAGGTGCTGACCCGCCAAGTCCAGCCATGCCAGCAGGCCACACCGGAGGCCAGGCTCGCAGCCTGGCAAGCGCAGGAGGCGGTGCAAGGCGTGCTCTATTACAGCTTGATCCGCACGCCCATCGTGTGCGAATGGTTCGAGTACCTGGCAGGCAAAACGCATTCGCCCAGCTACAGCGACCAACTGCTCACGGCCTTGGTGGCCATGCGCGGCAAGATCTCGGTGGTGCCCACGGGCTCGGTGCTGGTCAGGGACGAATCGAACTGGGCCACGTCGGAGGCCGCGGTGGCCTCAGACCTGCGCTTTTACCCCGAGCCCGAATTTGTTCTCCTGCACGAAGCCTTCTGGGTGGCCGACCTGGTGCGCATGCTGGGTGTGAGCGCCCACCCCGAGTTGGCGGTGGCCCTCAAACCCAGGGCCCTGACCCTGCTGAGCAACTTGTTCCAGATGTTGGGCGCGCGCATGCGCCAGGCGCCGGGCAAGGAGGCTTTGGACTGGGCAGCCCTGCTGGCCAGCGTCAAGAGCCTGACGCTCTCGCTGGCCCATCAGCAGGAAGCGGGCAGGATTGTGGGCGCATTTCAGGACATCGAACGCTGGGCCAGCGCCACAGAATCAAAGCTACTCAGTGCCCCGAGTGCTGCGCCGCAAGCCCCTGCCCATGCCCGTGTCATGAGCCGCGCTTGAGGCCTGCTGTCTGGGCTCAACGTTGGAGCACTCAGGCATGAAAGCAGTCATCCTGGCCGGTGGCCTCGGTACCCGCCTTGCAGAAGAAACCACCATCAAGCCCAAGCCCATGGTGGATGTGGGTGGCAGGCCTGTGTTGTGGCACCTGATGAAGACCTATTCAGCCCATGGCATCAATGATTTCGTGATCTGCCTGGGCTACAAGGGCTATGTGATCAAGGAGTACTTTGCCAACTACTTCTTGCACATGTCGGACGTGACCTTTGACCTGGCAGAAAACCGCATGGAGGTTTGCCAGCGCCATTGCGAGCCCTGGCGCGTGACGCTGGTGGACACCGGCGAGCAGACCCAAACCGGTGGTCGGCTCAAACGGGTGGCGACATACCTTGAGCCCGGCAAACCCTTTTGCTTCACCTATGGCGATGGCTTGTCCGACGTGGACATTGGCCGGCTGGTGAAGTTTCACAAGGCTCAAAAGCGCATGGCCACGGTCACGGCGGTTCAACCCCCCGGCCGCTTTGGCGCCTTGGACATCGAAGACAAGCGCATCACCCGCTTCGAAGAAAAGCCCATGGGCGACGGCAGCTGGGTCAACGGCGGCTTCTTCGTGTTGCAGCCTGAAGTGCTGGAATACATCAAGGGCGACCAGACCATTTGGGAGCGCGAGCCCATCGAGCACCTGGCCCGTGATGGCCAGTTGTCGGCGTTCACGCACAAGGGCTTTTGGCAGCCCATGGACACACTGCGCGACAAGATCCGCCTGGAGGAGCTCTGGCAGTCAGGCCAGGCACCCTGGAAGGTTTGGGACTGACCCGCATGCGCAGCGACCCATCACTGCACGCTGGGCTCTTCGGCCAGGTCTACCAAGGCCGGCGTGTGCTGGTCACCGGCCACACGGGCTTCAAAGGATCGTGGCTGGTGTACTGGCTGCGCCGCTTGGGTGCGCAGGTGCACACGCTGGCCCTGCCGGCTCAGACGCGGCCTTCGCACCACCAGGAATTGACGCGTGTGCTTCGCGATGCGCCCGGGGCCTTGCCCGAGTTGGCGGCTTTGGGCGGTGAGCGCCTGCTCGATTTGAACGACGCCGAGGCGGTTCGCCATGCGGTGTTGGCCGCCCAGCCTGAGTTCGTGTTCCACCTGGCCGCCCAGGCTTTGGTGCGTCACAGCTACCAGGACCCAGCGGGCACCTTTGCCACCAATGTGATGGGCCTGGTGAACGTGCTGGAGGCCGTGAGGGCTTGCCCCATTGTGCGGGTGGTGCTCAATGTCACCACCGACAAATGCTACGAGAACATCGATACCGACGTGGCTTATGTCGAAGGCTGCAAGCTGGGTGGGCATGACCCCTACAGCGCCTCCAAGGCCTGTGCAGAGCTGGTCACTGCCAGCTACCGCGCCAGCTTCCTGGGTTTGAACGACAGGCCAGGTGGCGTGGTGGCACTGGCCACGGCGCGCGCAGGCAATGTCATCGGCGGGGGCGATTGGTCGGCCGATCGCCTGGTGCCTGACCTCATGCGCGCTGCGGCGCAAGGGCAGGTGGTGCCCATCCGCAACCCGAACGCCACTCGCCCTTGGCAGCACGTGCTGGAGCCGCTGGCCGCCTACCTGCACCTTGCACACCGCCTGTGGATGGACCCTGTCGCGCATGCCGGTGCCTGGAATTTTGGGCCTGATGCCGACGGCCACCTGAGCGTGGGCGACATGGTCGAGCGATTTGCAAACGCATGGCCTGCCGTGCGTGTGGAGGCAGACACACAGCCCCAGCCGCATGAGGCGCGCTTGTTGCACCTCGATTGCAGCCATGCCCACCAGCACCTCAACTGGCGGCCCGTGTGGGGCACCGATGCCATGGTGCAGGCCACCACGCAGTGGTACCGCCGCTGGTATGAAGCGGGCGAAGTGCTCACCCCACAGCAGTTGGATGCATTCGTTCGCGACGCCGCCCGGGCGGGCCTGGAGTGGGCCGCATGAAGCTTGAGCAAACGCCCATTGCCGGCCTGTGGACCGTGCACACCGAGCCCCGAGGCGATGCCCGTGGCAGCTTGACCCGCCTGCACTGCACGCGCGAATTGACCCTCGTGCGCGATGAGTTGCAATTTGTGCAAAGCAACCTGAGCCGCACGGCCCAATGCGGCACGGTGCGCGGCCTGCACTTTCAGCGGGCGCCGGCGCTCGATGCCAAGCTCATTCGCTGCCTGCGTGGCCGCGTGTTTGATGTGGCGGTGGACCTGCGCGCAGGCTCGCCCACCTTTGGCCAATGGCATGGGGTGGAGCTCAGTGAAGACAATGAGCAGCAGGTCTTCATCCCCGAGGGCTGCGCCCATGGCTTTCAATCATTGAGCGACGACGTCGAGCTGATGTACCAGCACACCGGCGCTTACCACCCAGCCCACGAAGGTGGCTTGCGGTTTGACGACCCAAGCCTGGCCATTGCCTGGCCCCTGCCCATCACTCTGGTGTCTGAGAGAGACTTGTCTCACCCCTTGCTGGGCCCTGAATATCAAAAGGTGATCGCATGAAGTGCCGCCACTGCGCCACGCCCCTGAGCGATGCTCACGATGTGTTCCTGGACCTGGGCACCGCGCCGCCATCCAATGCCTTTTTGCGCCCGGCGGATCTCGCGCAAGCCGAGCTGCACTTTCCGTTGAAGGTGTTCACCTGCCCTCAATGCCATCTGGTGCAAGTGGACGAGGTGCAGCGCCACGATGCGCTGTTCTCCAATGACTACGTCTACTTCTCGTCGTTCTCCAGCTCGTGGGTGGCGCATGCGGGGCGCTATGTGGCGCAAGCCAGTGAGCGCCTGGGCTTGGGGGCTCAGTCGCTGGTGATGGAAGTGGCCTCGAACGACGGCTACCTGCTCCAGCATTTCCAGGCCCGAGGCGTGCCTTGCGTGGGGGTGGAGCCCACGGGCAGCACCGCCAGCGCTGCCCAGGCCAAAGGCATTGAAACCTTGGGCTGCTTTTTTGGCCGAGACATGGCCCAGGGCTTCGTGAAGGGCCGCTGTGCCGTCGACCTGGTGCTGGGCAACAACGTGCTCGCCCACGTGCCGGACATCAACGATTTTGTGGCTGGTTTCAAGGCCGTGCTGGCCGACACCGGCTGCGTCACGGTCGAGTTCCCGCACCTGCTGCAACTCGTGCGGCACCACCAGTTCGACACCGTCTATCACGAGCACTTCTCCTACCTCTCCTTTCACACGGTGCAGCGCATCTTCGCCAGCCAAGGCTTGAGCATCTGGGACGTCGAAGCCTTGCCCACCCATGGGGGCTCTTTGCGCGTGTGGGCTCAGCACCAGGCGCACGATGCGCTCAGGCCACCCACGCCAGCCGTGGCCGCCATGCTGGCCGAGGAGGCTCAGGCCGGTATGCACGAGCCCGCGTTTTATCGGGGCCTGCAAGCACACGCCGAGCGCATCAAGGACGACTTCCTGATCTTCCTGATCGATGCAAAGCGCCGTGGCCTCAAGGTCATGGGCTATGGCGCTGCTGCCAAGGGCAACACCTTGATCAACTTTGCCGGTGTGCGGCCCGACCTTCTGCCTGCCGTGGCCGACGCCTCGCCCCACAAACAGGGTCGCTTCTTACCGGGCTCACGCATCCCCGTGGTGGCCCCTTCGGCCATGGACGAGCAAAGGCCCGATGTGATCGTCATCCTGCCCTGGAACCTGCGCGAAGAAGTCATGGGCCAGTTGGCCCATGCGCGCCAATGGGGCGCCCGTTTCGTGACCGCTGTGCCCACCTTGACCATCGACTGAGCAGGCCCCGCATCATGTCTTCCCGCGTGCTCTACACCAAGCCTTCCATCACCGAACTGGAGGTGGCCTACGCGACGGACGCCGCCCGCAACGGCTGGGGCGCCCGCTGCTACGAATACATCGAGCGCTTCGAGAAAGGCTTTGCCAAGCACTTGGGCGCCAAGCACGCAATCGCCACGTCCAGTTGCACCGGCGCTTTGCACATGGGCTTGTGCGCGCTGGGCATCGGCCCGGGCGATGAAGTCATCGTGCCGGAAACCACATGGATCGCCACGGCGGCCCCCGTGACCTATGTGGGCGCACGCCCTGTGTTTGTCGATGTTCTGCCCGACACATGGTGCATCGACCCTGCACGAGTCGAAGCCGCCATCACGCCCCGCACACGCGCCATCATCGCCGTGCACGTTTACGGCAACCTGTGCAACATGGATGCCTTGCTCGACATCGCGGCGCGCCATGGCCTGCCCCTGATCGAAGATGCGGCCGAGGCCATTGGCTCCAGCTGGCACGGCCATGCGGCGGGCACGCTGGGCACCTTCTCCACCTTCTCCTTCCATGGCACCAAGACCATGACAACGGGGGAGGGCGGCATGTTTGTGACGCAAGACAGCGAGCTGTTTGAGCGCGTGCTGACCTTGTCCAACCACGGCCGTGCCCGGGGCAACACCCGGCAGTTCTGGCCCGACATGGTGGGCTTCAAATACAAAATGAGCAACCTGCAGGCGGCGGTGGGTTGCGCGCAGGTGGAGCGCCTGCCTGAGCTGATCGCCCAAAAGCGCCAGATCTTTGAGACCTACCGAGCGCAACTGAGTGGTTTGCCCTTGCAGATGAACCCGGAGCCGGCCGGTGTGCTCAATGGCTGCTGGATGCCCACCATCGTGTGCGAGCCAGGTTCTGGCGTGACGCGTGAGATCTTGTTGGAGGCATTCGCCGAAAACGACATCGATGGACGGGTGTTTTTCTGGCCTTTGTCTTGCCTTCCGATGTTCGATGCTTGTCAGCACAACACCGTGGCACCTGACGTGGCCCGCCGTGGCATCAACCTGCCCAGCCATCACGACATGAGTGCGGCCGACATCGACCGAGTGGTCGGGGCGGTCAAAGCGGTGTTCGAGCGCGCATCGCGCTGAGGCCGAGACACCGTTCGCAGGAGCCAAGCGCCATGAAGCTGTATCTGTTGGGAGCCGCCAACCCGGAGACCATCCGGATGATCGCGGCCCTGCGTCGTCATCAAGCCAATGTGAGCTTTGCCCTTCTGGACAACGACCCGGCCAAACAAGACACTGATTTCCATGGCGTCCCAGTGTTGGGCGGCGTCAGCCTGGTGCCCGAGCTGGTCTCTGGCCCCGATGCCCACGAGCAGGTGCGCTTTGTCAACCTGATCACGGGCAGCACACGAACCCGACTGGAGACCACCCGAGCCATCGTGGCTGGCGGCGGTCGGCTGGGGAACTTCATCCACCCCTCGATCGACCTGACCATGACCCAAATTGGCGTGGGCAACTACCTGCAAGAAGGCGTGATCTTGCAGGCTGAAGTCCAGGTGGGCGACAACAGCAGCATCCACATGGGCGCCCTCGTGGGCCACGAAACGCGCATTGGCCATTCGGTGTTCATCGCGCATGGCGTCAGCGTGTCGGGCTGCTGTGACATCGGTGACGGCGTGTTCATCGGCACCAACGCCTCGGTGCTGCCCCGCGTGCGCATTGGCCGCTGGGCCACGATAGGCGCAGGCGCCGTGATCACCAAGGATGTGCCTGAAGGCGCCGTGGTGGTCGGCAACCCAGGCCGCATCATTAAACACAGCGAGGGGCCAGCCTGTGATGGCTCTGTGCACTGAGGCCGTGTTCACACGGTCCGATCTTCACCATTG
>JBEANX010000327.1:0-2863 GCA_041165245.1 Pseudomonadota bacterium | reverse complement strand
GGTTGGCATACCAGTTCAAGCGCGTCTTGGCGACCTCGGTGCTGACCTGGCTGAAGGTCATGGCGTCGAGCAGCAGCACGCGGGCGCGGCGCGGGTCGTCCTTGATGTACTCAAAGAATGTTCCCAAGGCTTGGCGGACCATGAGCACCGGGTCAGGCTGCGGCGCCATCAGCACCCGCATGAGGCGCTCGACCAACTCGCCTGTCAGCCGGTGGCGCACCTGCAGGAAGATGTCGTCCAGCGATTCGAAGTGATCGTAAAAGTAGCGGTCGGTCATGCGGGCCTGTGCGCAGATCTGGCGCAGCGTGGTGTCCCGGTAGCCTTGGCGGCCAAACACCTCGAACCCCGCGTCCAGCAAACGCTCTCGGCGTTGCTCGGTGCGCTCCTCGGCCGTTGCCCCTGCATACCGTCTGGGCAAGGCAGAAAAAGCAAGGGGCGGTGCAGCGGGTTCGGGGTTCATGGAAGCTCATGTAATGGTTGCGCATTAATTTATCAGATGATCGGGCGTTGCACAACGGGCATGTCTCGAGCGTCGTTCATGCTCAACCCTCTTTCGGCGTGTTGCATGCCCTCGGCGCAGAACAGTCTGACCGGCTGCATGATCTGAAAAACCGTTTCATCACTTTGATGGCTCTCACCCCTGTTTGAATGGGTGTCAGGGCGGTGTGTGCTTTGTATGTTCTGCGCGGGGTCCCACCCCGCTCGCTTCACAAAGCAGATTCCCGCACCAAAACCAAAGGTTCGCCATGACAAACACCCCCTTCCTGCGCCGCATGCGCGGGGCCTTCGCGCTGATGGCTGTTGCCGCCGCGCTCGCCCCCACCGCCGCCAGCGCCCTCGACACCAAGCTCGTGCCTTCCATCGGCGCCGACACCGGCCGCTTCACCCTGCCCATCGCGTGCGCCATCAAGCTGGGCACCGTGCAGGTCGCCAAGATCAACGGCACCGTGGACATCCAGGGCATCGCCCCTGTGCAACTGGGCCCAGGCCAGGAGTTCTATTTGTCGCAAGGCTCTGGCGCTCTGACGCTGCCTGCCTGGCTGACCACTTTGGGTGGCCTCGTCACCATCAAGAAGGCCGACGCTGTGGTGGACAGCCTGCTGATCGGTGCCACGCGCTCGAACCCAGCCACCATCGACCTGGCCAAGAACTACGACCTGAGCGTCACCGACGTGCCCGTCACTGCTGGCAAGCCCGTGACGGTGGGCCTGCCCAAGTTGGGCAACTTCCGCGTGGGCCCCTATGTGGCGCCTGCCGATGGCCGCGTTCAGTTCCGCTTTGAAGGTGCCACGGCCAACGTGACGCTCAAGGGCGCAGGCAACCTGAAGGTCAAGGTTCGTGCTGAGTGTGCCGCTTCGCAAGGCAATGCCCTGCTGTCGGTGGCCGTGGGCAATCAGGTCGATCCAACCAAGCCTGCCTTGTATGAGAACGAGCCTTTGTCTTACCCCACGGTGGCTGCTGGCAACCTGATCGGCATCGTCAACTCGCCCTACAAGTGCGACATCGGTGGCACGCAATACGACGTGGGCATTGCTGTGGGTGGCGTGATCCCCCTGGCTGTGAAGAAGGCTGGCACCTTGAGCATCACCCAGGCTTCGGGCGCCATCACGCTGCCTGCCGCCACGGTGAACCGCTTGCTGGACGCTGGCTACACCTCGCTGCAAGGCAAGGTTGACGAGCTGCGCCTGATCGTGGACAACGGCTCGCCCGCCAACCCCAACGTGTTGCCTGGTGGCACGACCATCCCTGTGACCACCCTGGTGCGTGACACGCCTGTGATCGTGTCCTTGCCCACCGCTGGCACCGTCACGGCCGGCCCCTTCAAGCCCACCGCTGGTGCAGCTTCGATGGTCATCGGCATGGGCAGCGCTGCTGCCACCCTGCAGTTCAATGGCAACGGTCAGAACGTCAAGGCTTCGTGCCCCAAGCCTGAGCCTGATGCCCTGCTGGTGGACGCTCCTTTGATCTGATCAAGATCACTCCCCCTTTGAGCGGCCTTGGAGCCGCTTGACCGAACGCCGGTACCCGCAGCCAAGAGCTTGCAGGTGTCGGCGTTTTTACTTGTGGAGCCTGTGCTCAGCCCAAGGCGCAGGCCTTGAGTTGATCCAATTCAACCACCTCCAATGCCTTGATGTGTGTAGCCTCCAGGTGCACAGGTGGAGCCACGCCCGATTCGTAGGCCTCGCGCCAACGCAGGGCGCACAAGCACCAGCGGTCGCCCGGCTGCAGGCCATGAAAGCGGTACTCAGGGCGGGGCGTGGACAAGTCATTGCCCCGCGTGAGCGAAAAAGCCAGGAAATCAGCCGTGACACGCGCGCAGATCACATGCGTGCCGTGGTCATGCGCGTCGGTGTTGCAGCAGCCATCGCGGAAAAAGCCCGTCAAGGGGTCGAATGAGCAGGCTTGAAGCTCGGTGCCGAGGACGTTGAGGGGCATGGTGTGGGCAGATCCAGAGGGCAGGCTTGGTTGAAGGTCAATGCACGTCCAATATACAGAAGGCAGCTCCCCATTTGATGGGCGCTCATTCCAGCCGGATGTAGCCACGCTCCAGGTACACCGCCTCGTTCTGGAACATCGCCATGGCCGTGGTCATGCGCTTGAAGCCCAGGCTTTGGTAAAAGCCTTCCTTGCCCGGCACGCAATACAAGATGATCTTCTTGTGATCAGCGCACTGCGCCACCAGCCGCTGGATGATGGCTTTGCCGAGGCCTTGGCCTTGGTACTGCGGCAGCAAGGCCACATCACACAGGTAAGCGCAATCGCTGCCATCGGCCAGCGCGCGGCCTGCGCCGATGAGGCGGCCCTCACCATCACGCACGAACCAGCGGAACATGCTGTGGGTGAAGGCCGTCTGCAATCTGGC
>JBEANX010000326.1:0-2571 GCA_041165245.1 Pseudomonadota bacterium | reverse complement strand
GTCGGCGGCAGGGGCATCGATGGGCTGAACGGGCATGAAAGGCAGTGCGCGGAATGGGATGCAGGATGGCAGCGTCGCCCCGTGCAAGGAGCGCCAAGCAGTGGCAAGCAGCGGCAGGGGACGCGGGTGGCATGATAGCCGCCATGACTTTGAACCCCGGCAGAATGGCCTTGCTGCAGCAATGGCCCTGGTTGGCCACCTTCAAGACACTTCGCCAGCGATTCCGCGAAGACCGCCTCGGCGTGACTGCCGGCAGCCTGACTTTCACCACCACCATCGCCCTGGTGCCCTTGCTCACGGTGATGTTGGCTTTGTTCAGCGCCTTCCCGGTGTTTGCGCGCTTTCGCAAGGCGCTGGAAACCCAGTTCCTGCCCGAGGTGATGCCCGATTTCATCGCCAAGCAGGTGCTGGTGATGCTCACGCGCTTTGCGGCCAAGGCCAGCCAGCTGGGGGGCTTGAGCCTGTTGGCGCTGGGGCTGACGGCCATGTTTCTGATGCTGACGATCGACCACACGCTCAATGCCATTTGGCGGGTGCGCAAGCCTCGGCCCATTGCGCAGCGGGTGCTGGTTTACTGGGCGGCTTTGACGCTGGGGCCTTTGCTGCTGGGCGTGAGCCTGTGGGTGAGCTCTTATCTCGTGTCTGCCTCCAAAGGCTGGGTGGATGAGTTGCCTGGTGGCGTCACCTTCTTGCTGACCAGTTTGATTTTCGTGGTGCAGACGGCGGGCTTTGCTGCGTTGTTTCGCTTCGTGCCCAACACCCATGTGCGTTGGGAGCATGCGTGGTCAGGTGCGCTGTTTGTGTCGGTGGGCCTGGAGTTGGCGCAAAAGGGCTTGGCCTTGTACCTGGCCAAGGTGCCGGTGTACTCGACCATCTACGGCGCATTCGCGACCGTGCCCATTTTCCTTGTGTGGCTCTACCTGAGCTGGTTGATCGTGTTGCAAGGTGCCGTGGTGGCAGCGTATGCACCCAGCTTGCTCTCCAAGGTCAAACGCTGGCCGGAGGTGCCGGGGCATCGCTTTCAGTTGGCGCTGGCCGTGTTGAGCACGCTGGTGCGCGTGCAGCACACGCCTCAGGCCGGTCAAACGTCGGCTTCGCTGTCACAGGCCTTGCGCACGGACCCCTTGCAGGTCGAGCCCATCCTCGAGGTCTTGTTGGGCCTGGGCTGGGTGGGCCTGCTCAACGAGCCACAAGGTGAAAATGGGGGGCGCTATGTGCTGCTGTGCGACCCGGGCCAGGCGCCGCTTGCACCCTTGGCCTTGCAGACCTTGCTGGAGCCAGATGAATGGACCCAAGGCATTTGGCAGCGCTCTGGCTTGGCCCAGATGCGCCTGATCGACGCTTTGCGTGCGTGACCATGTCAGTTCTGGGCGAAGATTGAGGGCAAACCCCGAGCAATCTCCTTGGCGAAGGCCTTCTTTTGAGTTGGCGTTCGTTCACCTCCGCGCTATATTGGCCGCGAGCTTTGCGCTTGTTTGCTGCGGCTTCGCAGCCCGATGAGTCCCCCTCGTGTAACACCCGGTGATCTGATCGGATCACACCGAATCAGACGATTAGGAGACCCCTATGAAAGTCAGCGACATCCTCCGCGTCAAGGGCAACACCCTGTTCACGGTTCGCCCGGAAGATCCGCTTGCCGAGGCTGCCACGACCATGGCCGATCACGACATCGGCTCGCTGGTGGTGATGGACCATGGTGATGTGGTGGGCATGCTCACCTTCCGCGAAGTGATCCAGGCCACGGTTCGCAATGGCGGTGAATTTGGCAACCAGACGGTTCGGGGTGTGATGGACGATCACCCGCTGACCTGCACCCCTGACACCGAGATCGACGAAGTGCGCCGCATGATGCTCAGCCGACATGCCCGCTACATGCCTGCGCTGAACCAGAAAACCTTGGTGGGTGTGATCTCCTTCTACGACGTGGCCAAGGCCGTGGTCGACGGCCAGGATTTCGAGAACCGCATGCTCAAGGCCTACATCCGTGACTGGCCCATGGAAGAAGAGGGCGCCGGCGAACGCCAAGCCTTGCTCTGAGCCGCCTCACGGGCTTTTTGCTGCTAAACCCGGCCCTGCGCCGGGTTTTGTGTTTTTGGACACGTGGCGGGCACTTGGGGGACAATACGTGTTTTGACCGTTTGCACCCTTTTCAGACATGGCTGGCAGCACCTTCGGACACCTCTTCACCGTCACCAACTTTGGCGAGTCGCATGGCCCCGCCATTGGCTGCGTGATCGATGGCTGCCCACCCGGCTTGGCCCTGTCTGAAGCCGACATCCAGGGTGACCTGGACCGCCGCCGCCCCGGCACCTCCCGCCATGTCACGCAGCGCAACGAGCCCGATGCGGTTGAGATCTTGTCGGGCGTGTACGAGGGCAAGACCACGGGTGCGCCCATTGCGCTTTTGATCCGCAACACCGATCAGCGCAGCAAGGACTACGGCAACATCCTGCAGACCTTCCGCCCTGGCCACGCCGACTACACCTACTGGCACAAGTACGGCACCCGCGACCCGCGCGGCGGCGGCCGCTCCTCGGCACGCGAGACCACGATGCGGGTGGCGGCGGCCGT
>JBEANX010000325.1:0-6382 GCA_041165245.1 Pseudomonadota bacterium | reverse complement strand
AGTAGCCAGCTTTGGCCGCCTCGATGCGTGAATCACGCTGCAGGGCCACGAACTTGGCGCCTTCCGCACCGTCGTAATCCACCCATTGCGCTTCGGGGATGGACGCCTCGGCCTTGCGGGCCACGATGGTCGCGAGCTTGAATTCATCGGCCCAGTGCTGGCGCGAGATCTGGCCAAAGCCCTTGGGGAACTTGTCGCGCTTGATCACGATCTGCAAGCTGGTGAAGGCCAGGGGGAAGCGCGAGATGCCGCCTTTTGTGCCGATGCCTTTGTGCAGTTCGAGCGCCTCGTAGGCCAGGGCAGGCGCGAAGGCCACGTCGATGTTGCCGTTGTTGAACATGGTGCCGAAGTTGCGGCTGTTGGCGGCCACGGGCACGCCACCGGCTTTGGCGATCATGAAGAGCTGCAGCTTGTCGTTGTCAAAGGCGGGCATGCGGGTGCCGGCCAGCCCTCGCTTGAGCAGGTTGCGGTCACGCATCAGCATGTAGGTGGCGCCTGCCGGGACGATGCCGACCACTTCATGCGCGCCATCGACCACGAGGCGCTCCGCCTGGGGCGTGGCCAGGGCCCGCACCGCTTGGCCGATCACCTGGTAGCTGGCCGCGATGTCGATCTTGCCGTCTTTGACGATGGTGGCCACGCCGCCGTAATCCAGTGCGGCGGTCAGGGGCACCCAGGTGCGCGTGCGCATGGAGGTGGCCAGCAGGCCGTCACACTGGCCCACCTTGAAGTCTTCGACGGCCACGGTCTCGTCCGCATAGGCCTTGAGGTCCAGCTTGATGCCTTTGGCCTCCATGGCCCAGCTGTAGCTGCGCGCCACGCCAAACAGCTTGCCGCCCCGGCCGATGGGGTCCCACACGCACAGGGTGGGAAGGGCCGCTTGTGCAGCGGTGGCGCCCAGCATCAGCGCGGCCAGGAGCCAAGAGCGAAGCCGTGGGGCGTGCAGTGCGGGCATGGGGGCTTTCATGAGGTGGTGTGAATTGGCGTGGGCAGGCTCACATGGCCTTGAACAGCTGCGAGTACATGCGGCTGACTTCCAGCGATTCGCTGCGGCCCTTGATGTGCACGCGCAGGCGGCCATGTTCGCGGTTGACACGTTCGATGGCGAAAACGTTGACCACGATGCTGCGGTGCACCTGCCAGAACTGCTCGCCATCCAGGCGGGGCACCAGCTCGCGCAAGGGGGTGCGGATCAACAGGTCGGCACCACCATGGGCGTCGGTGTTGGCGGTGACCAGGCGCACGTATTTGTCGGCCGCTTCGAAGTAGAGCACCTCGTCGACCGGCACCATGCGCAGGTTGTTGCCGATGGCCACCTGGATGATTTTGAGGGGTGAGCGGGTGCTCGGGCGTGTCGCAGGTGTTTCTTCCTCGGCCTCGGTTTCAGCAGGGTCAGTGCCTGGCTGCGCGAGAGACTGCAAGGCGCGCAAGGCTTCGATGGCCTGGTCGGCCGCATCGGGTGCAGTGTTGGTGTCGTCTTGATCGGCGCCGTCGGGCTCTGTGGGCGCCATGGCGCCTTGCGCAAGTGCCCGAAGTTTGAGCAGGCGAGCCAAGCGCTCGCAGGTGGCGGCCAGGCGCTCGCTCTGGATGGGCTTGAGCACGTAGTCCACGGCCGAGCGCTCAAAGGCCGCCACGGCGTATTCGTCATAGGCCGTCACAAACACCAGCAGGGGCAGGGGGTGGCTGGCGGGCCATTGGTCCATGACTTGCTCTGCGGCATCCAGCCCGTTCTTGACGGGCATCTGGATGTCCATGAAGAGCACATCTGGCAGCTCGGCCAAGGCGGTGTCCACCGCTTGCCCGCCATCGGTGGCCACAGGCAGCAGTTGCAACTCGGGCCAATGGCGCTGCAGCTGCTTGCTCAGGGCCTGGGCCAGGATGGGTTCGTCTTCGGCAATGAGGGCGGTGGCGTTCATCGGGGCATTGTCCTTGAGGGCTTCATGGGGGCGCCATGTGAGCGTCATTTGAGCGCATGGTGAGCATCATGAGCCTGGGGGTTTGAGCGGCAACTCAAGGGTGGCCATGGTGCCCGGGCCCTGGGGCGCGTCGTGCAGGGTCAGGAAGGCCTCGCCGCCATAAAGCGATTGCAAGCGGTCGCGCACGCAGCTCACGCCAAAGCCGTGCGCATGCCCATGCGTGGGTTTGCGGCTCTGGGCTTTGCTCGCCACCAGGCCTTGGCCGGTGTCGTGCACGGTGATGATGATCCGATCACCGTCCAATTGGGCGCGCAGGCTGAGCAGGCCACCCTCGCGTTTGGGCTCCAGGCCATGCTGGATGGCGTTCTCCAACAGGGGCTGCACCAGCAGCGGTGGCACGGGGGTGTCGGCCAGCTCGGGGGGCAACTGCAGTTCGATCTGAAGGCGCGGGCCCATGCGCACTTGCATCAAGGCCAGGTAGTCACTGGCGCGTGAGAACTCTTCGCCCAACGGGTGCGTGGTGCGCTGGCTGGCGCTCAGGGTGGCGCGCAGGAAGGTGATCAGGCGCTGCAGCATGTCTTGCGCGCGGCTGGGGTCGGCGTCGATCAAGGCATGCAGGTTGGCCAGGGTGTTGAACAGCATGTGCGGCTCCAACTGGGCCTGCAGCAGCTGCAGCTGGGCTTGCAAGGCTTGGCGTTGGGCGGCCTCGGCGCGCACCTGATTGGCGGCCAGGTGCACGCGCAGGTAATCGACCGTGAAAGTGCCCAGGGCCAGGCTGTAGCTCAGCACCAGGCACACCAGCAGCGGCATGGAGGGCAGGGCGTGCCCTTGAGGCGCCCACCAGGCCAGGGCCGTCTGGGCGGTGAACATGCCCAACACGCAGGCCACGGGCACGCCCAGCAGCGCCACCCACAGCACGGTGCTGGGGCGCAGCAGGCCGTACACGCCGCGCCGCTCGTAGCGCTGGCGGGCGTCAAGCAATTGGGGCCAGCGCCGCCGGGCTTCGCCCAGCCACACGATGCCGATCACCGTCCAGCACCAATAGCCCAGGCAGCCCGTGTAGGCCAGCACGAAGGGCAGGCTGTAGGTGGGGCCGCTCACTTGGATGCCGGGTGCAGCTTGCAAACGCAGCGCCCATTGGATCGTCCACAGGAAGACACCCACGGCCAGGCTCAACATCACGTGCACGCGGCCCGTGCGCGGGATCGAGCCGTACATGGTGAGCTCACGCGGGTAATCGCTCGGCGTGCCGGGCAGGGCCTCAGGCGGCGCAATGGGCATGGGGGAAGTGGCTGTGGTGGCGTGCGTGTTCATGTCACTGCAACCATGCTTTGGCAAAGGCGCGAAGCCAGGGCCAATCGTTGGCCATCAAGGGCACAAAGGCGACCAGCAACAGCGACAGCGCCATCACGCCACCGGGCAGCCACCAGCGCTCATGGCGGCGGTAAAAGCTCTGGCCGGCCACTTCGGCATCTGCCTTGTCGGTGCGCTCGGGCCCCACCACCTGGCGGGCCAGCAACTGGTTCAGCGCCACGGGTGGCAGCAAGTAGCCCAGCTCGAAAGCCACCAGCACCAGCATCCAGAAATGCACGGGGTCGATGCCATTGGCATAGGCCAGTGGCGCCAGCGCACTGGACACCAAAGGGATGGCGCCCAGCGGCTCCATGAACATGCCCAGCAGCACCAGGGCCAGGGTCAAAAAGCCCATCGCGGCATAGGCACTGCCAAAGAGTTGAGGCGCCATCGACACCAGCTCCGAGCGTTCGATCACGCCACCCAGCGCCTGCGACAGCAAGATCAAATAGATGTAGCCGCCCAGGTGCACCACGGTCTCAGAAGTGGCCACGCGCACCGAGGCACGAAAGCTGTTCTCGCGCCGCATGGCATGGGCCATCTGGCGCGGGTCAGGGCCGATGCCTTGTGAGCGCATCAGCTGGTCAAAGGCCACCACCAGCAGCATCAGCACCGGCATGATCAAGGCGGCAGAGGTTTCTGTCAGCTCGGTGTGCAGCACCGTGCGGTACAGGCCCAGCACAGCCATCACCAAGGCGGCTTGAGAGAGCAGCGGCGGCACCTCGCGCAGCATGGCGCGCAGGGCTGCAAGAGGGTCGGGCCAAGCTGAGGGCGTGGGCCTGGCTGGCTTGCGCCATTGCGAGGCCAAAAAGAACAGCGTGGATGTCAGCAGAAAGACCCAGTTGCCCCAATGGAACAGCTCCGCGCTGGTGACTTCATTGTTCACCGCCACGATGGACATCACCACCAGGCTGGGGCTGATGACCACGCCCAGCGAGCCCGACATGGCCGTGGCCCCCAGCGCATACTGGCGCGAGCCGCCCACGGCCCGGATCTCGTGATAGATGATGGCACCGGCCGCCATCACGAAGGCGCCTGAGCCCCCCGTGTAGGCCGTGGGCACGGCGGCAGCCAGCAGCACGAAGTAGGTCAGCGTTTCAGGAGAGAGCTGCCAGGGCCGCAGCAGGTTCATGAACAAGTCGATCATGCGGCTCTGCTTGAACAGCATGCCGCACCAGATGAACAGGCCCAGGTGCAAGGTGATGGACGGGATCTCGGTGAGCGCACTCACATAGATGGCCAAGCCGGCTGGGTGCCCCTTGAGCAGGTAGTAGCTGCCCGACAGCAAGGTCATGGCTGAGCCCAATGGCACGGTTTGCAAGGCATGGCCCCAGCTGCCTTTGCCTTGTGTGCGCTCCAGCGCTGGCGGCACTCGCAGTTGCCAGGCGCTCACCACCAGCATGGCCGAGAACAGCGCGATCCAGGCCAGGTGATGCTCGGGGTGCTCCACGGTCACGGAAGAATCGAGCGAGATCTGAAAGTAGCGGATGCTGGACCACAGCAGCAGGCTGGAGGCCAACAAGGTGCTGCCCGCTTGAACACGGTAATCGCGCTGAAAGCGCGGCGCCACCAAGCTGATGTGCTGGTGGCTCACGCTGGTCACCAGCAGCGTCAAGGCCATGAGCAGCAGCACGATCATCGTGCGGTGCTCGGTGCCGAATTGGAAGAGCGCAAAAAAGCGCTGCTCGATGGCCCGAAACACCCGCACCTCGTCGGTGGTGCTGGCTTGCAGGTGGCGGTATTGCTCGTGCCGGGCCTTGCACAGCGCCAAGGAGGAGGCCAACGATTGGCGCAGTGCCGCATCGCTCATGGGCGGCTCCAGCAGGAGCTGGTCCACCGGGTCAGAGCTGGCGGGCCCCGGGGGGCTTTGGTGCCAGCGCTGCACCTCGGCCTCGATGCTCATGTTCGGGTCGCACGCCGGCGGCTTGGGCGACAAGCGCAGCGCGTAGTACTCGACCTGCTGGATGTGATCGCCAAACAGCGCCTGCCCGATCTGCAGGAAGCGGCTGTGCACCAGCTCGCCGGTGCCGATGAGCAGCACCAACACCAGCAGCGCCAGCGTGGGCAGGCTCACGGCCCACTCAGCGGCGGATCGGGTGGTTTGCAGGCGCTCGGCAGGTTCCATCATGGCGGCTTGAAGCTATCACAGCCCGGCGCATGGAGCCTGTGTGTGGGGCACGAAAAAGGCCCCGAAGGGCCTTTTCATGGGTGTGTCGTGCATGCGATGCAGTGGCACATCACTTGGGCACAAAGCCCATCCATTCCTTGGCCAGGGCCATGGCGTCGGGGTAGTGCGACAGGATCTGCGGGCCCCAACCCACCACCAGCAGGCCGATCACCATCACGATGTTGGGCAGCACCCAACGCTCGTAGCGGCGGTAGAAGGACAGGTGCGCCACTTCCTGGTCAGCCTTGTTGATGATGTCGTCACCCACCACCGTGCGAGCCAGCAGCTGGTTCAGGGCCACGGGCGGCATCAGGTAGCCCACTTCGAAGGACATCAGCACCATCACCCAGAAGTGAATCGGGTCGATGCCGTTCTTGTAGGCAATGGGGGCCAGCGTGCCCGACACGAGGAAGATCGCGCCCAGGGGTTCCATGAACATGCCCAGGATGACCAACACCAGCATCAGGAAGCCCATGCACATCTCGGGGCTGGAGAACATGGTGGGGAACAGGGTGACCAGTTCCGACCGCTCGATCACGCCACCGATGGCCTGCGACAGCAGGATCAGGAACATGTAGCTGCCCAGGTGGCCCACGGTCTCGTTGGTGGCCACACGGATGGCCGATTCGACCTTGTCCTCACGCTTCATCACAAAGGCCGTGAGCATCTTGGGCTGGCCAATGCCACGCGCCTGCATGATCTTGTCGGCGGCGACGATCAGCAACATGATCACCGGCATGATGGTGGGCGCGGTGTTCTCGTTCAGGCCGGTCTTGAGGCCCAGGGTGTAGAAGGCCACCACGGCTGCGACCACCAGCACGTGGGGGACCAGGGGCGGCAGTTGGCGCAGCATCTCAGGGATGGCGACCATGGGCGAGGCCACGTTGACCGTGTGCTTTTCGCGGCGGATCTGCGAGAAGAGGAAGAACAGGGCCGAGGTCAGCGC
>JBEANX010000324.1:0-2588 GCA_041165245.1 Pseudomonadota bacterium | reverse complement strand
GCAGGATTTCAAGCGACGCGAAGGGTTTCTCTGCGCCTGAGATCTGTAAAGTTTTAGATGTTGCTCAGGACTGCTCGTCGAACGGGTTGCCCGACAGCTTCATTTCGATGCGCAAAGGCGTCCCTGTGAGCTTGAAATGCTCCCGGAAACGGCCTTCCAGGAAACGCTTGTAGCTCTCGCTGACGTGCTCCAGGGAGTTGCCATGGATCACGATCACAGGCGGGTTCTGGCCGCCTTGGTGGGCGTAACGCAGCTTGGGGCGTGAGGTGCCCGCGCGCTTGGGTTGCTGGAACTCCACCGCTTCGTGCAGCAAGCGTGTGAGCACCGGCGTGGGCATCTTGCAGGTGGCCGAGCGCCAAGCATCTGAAATGGCCTTCCACACCGGGCCCAAGCCCTGGCGTTTGATGGCCGAAATGTTCAGCGTGGGCGCGAACTTCAAGAAGGCCAAGCGTGTCTCGATGGAGCGCTGCAGCATTTCGCGCTGGTAAGCGTCGACCGCATCCCACTTGTTGATGGCGATCACCACTGCACGGCCTGATTCCAGGACATAGCCCGCGATGTGCGCATCTTGGTCGGACACGCCTTGTGTGGCGTCGATCAGCAGCAGCACGACGTTGGCATCAGAGATGGCCTGGAGGGTCTTGACGACCGAGAACTTCTCGATGGCCTCAAAGACCTTGCCCTTGCGGCGCAAACCCGCCGTGTCGATCAACTCGTAGCGGCGACCATCGCGCTCAAAGGGCACAGAGATGGCGTCACGCGTGGTCCCAGGCATGTCAAAGGCCACCAGGCGCTCTTCACCCAACCAGGTGTTGATCAGCGTGGACTTGCCCACATTGGGGCGGCCAGCCACAGCCAGACGCACGGGGCGGTCGAATTCTTCTTCGAGGTCGTCATCGGCGTCTTCTTCAGGGAAGAAGCCTTCCAGGGACATTTCAACCAGGCTGCGAATGCCCTGGCCGTGTGCCGACGAGATGGGGATGGGCTCACCGATGCCGAGCTCATAGAACTCAGCCACCAGTGGGGATTCCTGCATGCCCTCGGCCTTGTTGGCCGCCAGGATGACGCGCTTGTTGGCTGCGCGCAAATACTTCGCGATGTCGTGGTCTTGCGCGGAGATGCCGCCGCGGACGTCGACCACAAACACAACGGCATCGGCCTCTGCCACGGCCTGACGCGTCTGCTTGGCCATTTCTTTGAAGATGCCAGCTGTGCAATCGGGCTCGAAGCCACCGGTGTCGATGACGATGAATTCATGGCCGTTCAGGCGGCCTTCGCCATAGTGGCGGTCGCGGGTCAGACCCGCGAAATCGGCCACGATGGCGTCGCGGCTCTTGGTGAGCCGGTTGAACAGCGTTGACTTGCCCACATTGGGGCGACCTACCAACGCGATGACGGGTTTCATTCGGTACGTTCTGCGAGAAAGGCTTCGCGGCTCAGCTTCACTGAGCGCGCAAGGCGTAAAGGGTGCCGGCGCGCGTGGCCACCAGCAAAAGGCCATTGGCCACACGGGGGGCGCCGCTCAAGGCACCATCGAGAGAGACGCGCGCCACGGTGCGGCCATCTTGGGTCGAAAGGAAGTGCAACTGGCCTTCATAGTCGGCCACGGCCACCAGGCCGTTCCAGAACACAGGGGTGCTGAGGCTGCGGTACTGGAAGCGGTCGACGCGCCACAGCACTTCGCCAGTTTCAGCGCGCCAGGCGCTGAGGCGGTCGGCGCTGTCGGCACCCACCACCAGGTTGTTGTCGGCAGCCACGCCCTGGTAGCCCGCCTGAGGGCGAGTCCAGCGGATGGCACCGCGATTCATGTCGATGCAGCCCACGGAGAGCTGGAAGGCGCGCACGCAGAGGTCGTCGTCAGAGCGCGCGGCGGGCCCCACCAAGTCAGCCAAGCGCTCGACCTCGTTGCTGCCGCGAGGCAAGCCCAAGCTGGCCTCGAAGCGGACGGTTCCTTTAGAAGGATCGAGGCCCAGCAAGCGCGAGCTGTAACCCACCACCAAGGTGTCGCGGAAGGCGCCTAACACGCCGGGCTGAGCCAAGGCCAGAGGGTCAGCGCCGGGGCGTTGGTATTGCCACAGCCAGCGGGCGTCGAGGGCGTCGTAGGCACGCACGCTGCGGTCGACCGACTGCACGAACACACGCTCACCAGCCACCAACGGTGCCGTGATCACACGGCCAGGCAGGCGCTCGCGCCAGCGCGATTTGCCACCATCGAGCAGCACAAGTTCGTTGTCAGCGGTGACGACGGCGGCGAAGCGGCCATCAGAGCCCACGCCTGCGGACAGCTTGCTGCCCACATTGGCGCGCCATTGCTCGCGGCCCGTGTTGACATCCAACGACAGCACTTGGCCGTCCGAGCTGGCCATGGCCACACTGGCGCCATTGACTGCCAAGCTCAAAGGGCCTTCAGCGGCGCCCAAGCGGGTTTGCCACGCCACCTTGACTGACTGGCTGGGCGAGAAGGATTCCAAGGGGTTAGGCTTGGGGCGCCCCGAACCCGAGCAGCCCGCCAAGGTGGCAGCTGCCAAGGCCAACGCGGCCAAGCGCCAGGAAAGCTTCGATCCGCTGGTTTGCGCAACAGTCATGGT
>JBEANX010000323.1:0-4022 GCA_041165245.1 Pseudomonadota bacterium | reverse complement strand
CGGGCCGATCAGCTTTTCAAGCTGCGGGGCGTCGCCCAGCTGCGTGACGTGGCTGATGACCGTGGCGCCAATGCGGTTCAGGAAGCCCAGGCCCTTGTTGCCGATGGCCACCGTGTGAATGGTGCCGCCCGCGGACTGCACGTCCTTCATCTTGTTCACCACGGCGCTCAGCACGTTGGTGTTCAAGCCGCCGCACAAGCCCTTGTCGGATGTGACGACGATGAAGCCAACGGACTTGCCGGGTTTGCCATCAACCCCGCCCGTGCTCATGTACGGGCTCTTGTACTCGGGGTTGGCCTCTGACAGGTGAGCCGTGATGTTGCGGATCTTGTCGGCGTACGGACGCGCCTTGCGCATGCGCTCCTGCGCCTTGCGCATCTTGCTCACCGAGACCATTTCCATGGCCTTGGTGATCTTCTTGGTGTTTTCGAAGCTTTTGATCTTGCCTCGAATTTCCTTGCCTGCTGCCATGACGGAGCTCCTTGTTAGAGGTTCTGTTCGTCTGGCTTAAGCAAAAGACTTCTTGAAGGCAGCGACCGCGCCCGACAGTTCCGCTTCAGCGTCCTTGTCCAGGGCCTTCGCAGCTTCGATCTTGGCGAGCAAAGCGGCGTGGCTGGTCTTGAGGAACTGATGCAGCCCCGACTCGAAAGCCAGGATCTTCTTCACGTCCACATCGTCCATGTAGCCCTTGTTCACGGCGAACAGCGTGGCACCCATCAGCGAGATGGGCAGAGGCTGGTACTGAGGCTGCTTGAGCAGTTCAGTCACGCGAGCACCACGGTCCAGCTGCTTGCGGGTGGCAGCGTCCAGATCGGAAGCGAACTGGGCGAAAGCGGCCAGTTCACGGTACTGCGCCAAGTCGGTACGGATACCGCCGGACAGGCCCTTGATGATCTTGGTCTGAGCTGCACCACCCACGCGAGACACCGAGATACCGGCGTTGATCGCAGGACGAATGCCAGCGTTGAACAGGTTGGTTTCCAGGAAGATCTGACCGTCGGTGATCGAAATCACGTTGGTAGGCACGAAGGCAGACACGTCACCGGCTTGCGTTTCGATGATGGGCAGTGCCGTCAGCGAACCCGTCTTGCCCTTGACTTCACCGTTGGTGAAGGCTTCGACGTAGTCGGCGTTCACGCGGGCTGCACGTTCCAGCAGGCGCGAGTGGATGTAGAACACGTCGCCGGGGAAAGCTTCGCGGCCAGGTGGGCGGCGCAGCAGCAGCGACACTTGACGGTAAGCAACGGCTTGCTTGGACAGGTCGTCATAGACGATCAGGGCGTCTTGACCGCGGTCGCGGAAGTACTCGCCCATCGCGCAACCCGAGTAGGGCGACACGAACTGCATGGCAGCCGATTCCGAAGCCGAGGCAGCCACCACGATGGTGTACTCCATGGCGCCGGCGTTTTCCAGAGCGCGCACGACGTTCTTGATCGACGAAGCCTTCTGGCCGATGGCGACATAGATACAGGTGACGCCTTGGCCCTTCTGGGCAATGATGGCGTCAAGAGCGACGGCGGTCTTGCCGGTCTGACGGTCACCAATGATCAGCTCGCGCTGACCACGGCCGACGGGCACCATCGAGTCGATGGACTTGATGCCGGTCTGCAGAGGCTGCGACACCGATTCACGAGCGATCACGCCAGGGGCGATCTTCTCGATGGGCGAGGACAGCTTGGCGTTGATGGGGCCCTTGCCGTCGATGGGCTGACCCAGGGCGTTGACCACGCGGCCCACCAGTTCAGGGCCCACGGGCACTTCCAGGATGCGGCCCGTGCACTTGACGGTGTCGCCTTCGGAGATGTGCTCGTAGCCACCCAGAATCACGGCGCCGACGGAGTCGCGCTCGAGGTTCAGGGCCAGGCCATAGGTGGGCACACCAGACGCGTCGGCGGGGAATTCCAACATTTCGCCTTGCATCGCGTCGGACAAGCCGTGCACGCGAACGATACCGTCGGTCACGGAGATGACGGTGCCTTGGTTGCGAATGTCGGCAGCCGCGCCGAGACCTTCGATGCGGCTCTTGATCAGTTCGGAAATTTCTGCGGGATTCAGTTGCATTGCTTTGCTCCCAGGCTGGTCAAGGGCTGCTCAAAGGCAGACCACGTTGACGACAACCGGTGGCGCAATACCACCGGCAGGGTTGAGCGACGAGTGTCTGTTATGAAAACGGACTCCGGGGGTTCAGGCCAGGAGAGCCGTCTTCATGCGTTCCAGGCGGGCCTTGACCGAAGTGTCGAGCACTTCGTCTCCGACCACCACGCGCACACCACCAATGAGGTCGGCATCGACCTCAACCTTGGCAGTCAGCTTGCGGCCGAAGCGCTTTTCCAGCGGCACCACGATGTCCGACACTTGCGCGTCGGTGATCGGGAAAGCGCTGTAAATGCGAGCTTCGGACACACCCTGACGGGCTTGCACGAGGACCTGAAACTGTTCGGCCATCAGCGGCAGAGCCGCGAGACGACCGTTTTCCAGAACGGTACGCAGGAAGTTGGCGACGGCCGGAGCCAGAACCACCTTGGCGGCACCCGTCACCACGCCGAAGACTTGCTCTTGCGTGGAACGGGGGTTTTGGGCGAACTCGCGCATCAGCGGGTCGGCAGCGACCTGAGCCAATGCGGCGACCTGTTCGACCCAGGCAGATTGCTCAGCCTCAGGCGTGGCCTTGAAGAGTGCGTCTGCGTAGGGGCGTGCGATGGTGGCAAGTTCGGCCATGTCACAGCTCCGACTTCAGGCGGCTCAACAGGTCCGCGTGGACGTCTGCAGAGACCTCACGACGCAGGATCTGTTCGGCGCCCTTGACAGCCAGTGCAGCCACTTGCTCGCGCAGGGCTTCACGGGCTTGCACAACCATCTGGTCGGCTTCAGCCTTGGCGTCGGCCAAGATCTTGGCCGCTTCAGCAGAAGCGCGACCCTTGGCGTCGTCCACCAGGGAGATGCCGCGCTTTTCAGCATCGGCCAAGCGCTTGGCGATCTCTTCGCGGGACTGGCTGAGCTCGAGCTGCACGCGCTGGTTGGCGGATGCGAGTTCGGTCTTGGCCTTGTCAGCCGCAGCCAGGCCATCCGCAATCTTGGATGCGCGCTCGTCGAGTGCCTTCGTGATCGGGGGCCACACGAATTTCATCGTGAACCACCACAGGATCATGAAGACCACGATCTGCGCAATCAGCGTTGCGTTCAGATTCATGGCTCTAACCCTTTCTCGGTTAAATGATCAAAGTCAGTCGAGAAAGGACCGATTACTTCACCAGGTTGGCGATGAAGGGGTTGGCGAAGGCGAACAGCATGGCGATACCCACACCGATCAGGAAGGCGGCGTCGATCAGACCAGCCAGCAGGAACATCTTGGTTTGCAGTTCGTTCATCAGCTCGGGTTGGCGAGCAGCAGATTCCAGATACTTGCTGCCCATGATGCCGATACCGATACAAGCGCCGATTGCGCCCAGACCAATGATCAGACCAGCTGCCAGTGCGACAAAACCGAGGATGTGTTCCATTTAATGCTCCTGTGGATGAAAAAGAAAAGTTGAAGGGAAGGGGAACTCAGAAAAACCGGGAAATCAATGCGCGTCGTGTGCTTGACCGATATAAACCAGCGTCAGCATCATGAAAATGAAGGCTTGCAGCGCAACGATCAGAATGTGGAAGATAGCCCAAATCGAACCGGCGATGATATGACCAATCGGCAGCAAAATGCCAGACAGAGACATCGCAGCAGCACTACCCATCAAGGCGATCAGCATGAACACCAGTTCACCAGCGTACATATTGCCGAACAACCGCATGCCATGCGAGACGGTCTTAGCGGCGAATTCGATCATCTGCATCAGGAAGTTGATCGGCCACAGCAAGGGGTGCGCACCGAACGGAGCGCAGAACAGCTCGTGAACCCAGCCGCCCATGCCCTTGATCTTGATGTTGTAGTAAACACAGATCAACAGCACCGAGGTGCTCATGCCTAAGGTAGTGGACAAGTCAGCAGTCGGCACAACACGCATGTAAGCGTGGTGAGCGTCATG
>JBEANX010000322.1:0-3818 GCA_041165245.1 Pseudomonadota bacterium | reverse complement strand
CTTTCTTGCAGGTTGATGCCTTGGTCATGGGCGACTCAAGCCGCCTGCTGGGCGCCCACACCATTGGCAGCTACCAGCACCTCATGCAGCGCGTCGACCCCAAGATGCTCGACGCCCTGTTTGAAGCGCCGCCCGCGCCCGTCGTCGAAGCGGTCAAGCCTGGCGGTGAAGACATCGCCCCCACCATCACCATCGACGATTTCACCAAGATCGACTTGCGCATTGCCAAGATCGTCAACGCAGAGCATGTGGAAGGCAGCACCAAGCTGCTGCGCCTCACGCTGGACGTGGGCGAGGGCCGCACCCGCAATGTCTTCAGCGGCATCAAGGAGGCTTATCAGCCCGAGCAACTGATCGGCAAGCACACCGTGATGGTGGCCAACCTGGCGCCTCGCAAAATGAAGTTTGGCGTCAGCGAGGGCATGGTGCTGGCCGCTTCCCATGCCGATGAAAAGGGCACGCCAGGCATCTACGTGCTTGAACCCGTGGCCGGTGCCCAGCCTGGCATGCGCATTCGCTGATCGACCCTGATCAGCGCCCCACCGCAGTGTTGGGCGCTGAGCGGCAAGGAGGTTCAGGCCACCTTGCCCAGCAGGGCTTTTTCCAGATCGCTGTCCACGGGCTCGGGGCCGAACCAGATCCTCAAGGCGTTGGCGAAGAACTCATCATCGCCCACTCGCTCACCCACCTGCTGGCCGTTGAACACAAAGGCCGTGCCCTTGCCGGGCTCGAAGTCCATCGAGAAATTCACGCCCGCGTCCATGGTCGACTTGTACGAGAAGATGTTGATCAGCTCGGTCACCGTGGGCGTGTAGCGTGCCACCACCTCAGGTGTGCAGTTGGCTTTCATGCCCTTGATGAACATCAGGCCGATGTCTGCGGTCTTCAAGTTGCGCAGCGACACCATGCTCAAGCGCTTGGGGCCTGGCAGGGTGAGGAGTTGCTGGGCGGTCTTGACGCGGCTGGGTGTGTACAGCGCCATGTCATAGACCTTGAAGAACGCTTTGGTTCGCGTGCCTTTGCCGTTGAGCACGAGTTCGGTGTTGCCCAGGCGCACGTAGTTGGCGAATTTGGTGCCAACGGTCTCTGCATGCGCGGAAAAGGCGCCCAGCCAGGCGCCCGCGCCGAGGCCGATGGCTTTGACGAGGGTTTGGCGACGGCTCAAGGTGGGCGTCTGAGTGAAGGGGCGTTCCATGGTGTCCTCTGAATGTGGTTGTGCTGCGATCTCGCAGCGTGCGGACGAGGCGGCCCATGGAAACTGCCCACATCAAGCACCGGAACTGCCCGCACGAGACCTGCGCGCGATTCTATGTAGTGAAATTCAGGGTGCAAGGCCTTTGCCTTGGTGAAAGCCCGAGGCACCCCCTGCTTGAGGGTGTGGGGTCTTCAATGCGTCACTCAGGCTGTGATCGGTGTGTTCACACCCCTCGCTGGAGGGCTCTCAACATGCCCAGGGCCCAGAGCGTTGTTGATGCAGACGTGGCCAAGGCCTGCGAGGCCTGCCAATTTGGCGTGGCTGGCTGGCACAACACGGTCAAGGCCTGCAGCACCGTGTCTTGCTGCGCCATGACTTCTTCGCCCAGCCAATGGGCCAGTGGGGCTTGCGCTTGCAGCACCCCTTGGAGTGCTTGGCAGGTGGCCAGCCACGCGCGCAAGGCTTGCTCCCAATGCAGGTGTCCAAAGGCCACCTCCGCCCAATTGCCTGCTGCCACATCCAGGCAGAGTGACAGGGGCTGGCGCCAAGCCTTGGCCGCTTCGCTCACGTTCGTCACTGGCGCATCGAAGGCCGTGGCCCACGAGCTGGGCAGGTGCAAGGCTTGCCCTGTGACCGCCTGGCCACTGGCCGCAGCCCGCGCGAGGCGGGTGCCCTTCATGGCCTTGGATTGCACGTCCAGCCAGACGCCATGCTGTGTCACCCAGCTTTGTGCCAACTCGATCAAGGCCAGCGGTGAGCCCTCACTCAACTCCAGTTCCAATTCGGCCAGGGGCGATCGCAAGGGGCCCGCGGTGATCCAGCCTTCATCCAGGCACACAACGACAGCACCGCGCACGCCAGCCGATGTCGAGCGTTGCAGCGTGTGCAGTCGCTCAAAGCGGGTTTCGTAAAGGGCTCGCAAGCCCAGTTGCTGGCCGTTTGGATCTGATTGAGGTGAGCGGCCCAGCACGCGCTGCAAAGCAGCTTGGACCTCAGTGCTGTGACAGAGAAGGTCGGGCTGGGGCTGGCCGCTGGGCGGGGCAGGCACGTCGCGGTTTTCTTCCAGGCGGGTCATGGCATCGGCGCCAGCGCCTTTGAAGGTTTGCACCCATTCATCGCCTTCGCGCCTCACCCGCAGCGCGCATTTCTGGCGGGCCAGGGCATGGTCTGCGGTGTCAAAGTAGGCGGCGTGCAAAGGCAGTGTCGTGGGTGTCAATCCATTGGACTGCGCCAGGGCCTGGATGCTGGCTCTCACCGCGTCGACTTCATCTGCTGGGATCTGGAATTTGAGTTCGATCTCTTTCATGCCCCCGATTCTGAGGCCGGCAGGTTCTGCAATGCTGTAGGTGGGTGCGCTATGCTGGAAGCCGGGGGTGAGGCAGCGCGCGTGCTGCGTCGCTCATTCATGGGTGGATTCAGACCAAAGAAGAGGCGCGCGTGAGTTTCCTCGACAAGCTCAAACAGGATGCGGACCAACTCCGCAACAACCAGAACCTCAGCCAAGCTGAGCGCGATGCGCTGGTGCAAGACACCGAGGCTGCCTGCCTCACGGCTTTCCGTTACTGGGTGGATCTGAGCAAGCAGCTCAACGTGCTGCAACCGGCACCCCGTGGCCGCTTCGTGTTGGACAGCAAGAACGCCATCGAAGGCTTGCGCTTTGCTCAGTACCGAGCTGACACCCGCAAGAAGGGCCTGGCCAGTACGCTGGACCGCACCGATCACGTGGCGCTGTATTGCTCGCTGGGCACCGGCCAGACGCTCAAGCTCGTCAAGGATTTCCTGCCCGACATGGAAAAGCTGGAAGCCCGCTTGACGCAAGCAGGCATCCGCTGCCAGCCTGAATCCATCCGCAACCCGGACACCGGCAAGCTGCTGGAGGTGCGCTATGAATTTGTGGCTGACATCACCGCCGGCGTGCGCTTGACCCCCAACCATGACGACGCCACCGTGCAATTCCAGGTCAACAACCTGGAAGGGCTGGTGCGCTGGACGGTGCAATTCGAGGCCCGGCAGGTCAACACGGCCTTGCTCGATGAGCTCTCCAAATGGCTGGTCGGGCAGCCCAATGACTTCGTGAAACGTGGCAAGGTGCTGGAACTCAAGGAAGTTTGAGCGACCGCCATGGGTGTTGCGCCGTAAAATGAGCGCTTGGGCCACCCCGGCCCCTTCGATTCAGCATTGAGAGTTGGCCATGCCCCTGTTCTGGAAACCTTACAAGTCCGACGTCACGCAGTTCATCGACAGCCTCAAGCAGCGTGACCCGCAGCTGGAAGACCGCCAGCGCCAGGGCCGCAACCTGCTGTGGGACAAGCAGATCGATCGCCAGGCCCAAGCCGAATGGCGCGACGCCACGGTGGAACAGCAGCCTTACGTCTACCAGACCAAGGCGTGAAGGCCCACAGCTTGATTCTGTGAAGACTGCGCCCGGTGTCTGAGGTCCAACTGGACGACCACGGTCAGCCCGAGGTTGTCGACCATGTTTCGGTGGCCCGCCTGTATGGCGAGCCGCTGTTTGCCATGCCGAACGACCTCTACATCCCGCCGGACGCGCTGGAGGTCTTCCTGGAGGCCTTCCAAGGGCCGCTGGACTTGCTGCTCTACCTGATCCGCAAGCAGAACTTCA
>JBEANX010000321.1:0-3610 GCA_041165245.1 Pseudomonadota bacterium | reverse complement strand
CATTCGCACACGCCATGGCCTGCCCAGCGTCCACAGGCCATGCTGGCTGTGAGCAGGTAGCCGCCTGTGGGCGCCTCCCAATCGAGCATCTCGCCGGCGACGAACAGGCCTGGCACCTGGTTGGACATGAGTTGAGCGTCAAGCGCCTCAAAGCGCACACCGCCGGCTGTGCTGATGGCCTCGTCAATCGGGCGCGCCGCACACAGCGTGATGGGCAGGGCCTTGATGAGACCAGCCAGCGTCTTGGCGTCGCCCAACTGCTCGGCCGTGAGCAACTCGTGCAGCATGGCCATCTTCAGCCCTTGCAGATTCAGGCAGCTTTTGAGGTGGGTGGACAAACTGCGTGGCCCGCGTGGCCGGGTCACTTCTGCCAGCACCTTGTCGGCCGGGTGCCCCGGCAGCAAGTCAACGTGGACGGTGGCTTGACCATCTCGCTCGATCAGGTCGCGGATGCGGCTGGACATGGCATACACCAAGCTGCCCTCGATGCCCGTGGCCGTCAACACGAACTCGCCTTGCTGGCGGTGTGTCTGACCATCGACATCGCACACCGACAAGGCCACGGGCTTGAAGGGCTGGCCCGCGAAGCGTTCGGTCAAGTGAGTACTCCAGCCTGTGCGGTCAGGGCCCGTGGGCGCCACATCGAACCCGCAATTGGCGCTGCGCAGCGGGGCGATGTCCACGCCGCGTTCCTTCAGCAAGGGCACCCAGGCGCCATCAGAGCCAAGTCGGGCCCAACTGGCGCCGCCCAAGGCCAACACGGTGGCGTCAAAGGTTTGAGTGAGCTCACCCTGCGGACTTGCAATGCGCAGCGCTCCCGCGTCATCCCACCCCAACCAGCGATGGCGCATGTGGAAATGCACGCCTTGCTCGCGCAAGCGGTGCAGCCAGGCGCGCAGCAGGGGCGCAGCCTTCATGTCGGTCGGAAACACGCGGCCCGAGGTGCCCACGAAAGTGCTCACGCCCAATTGCTCGGCCCAGGCGCGCAGGGCCGGGCCATCGAAGGCCTCAACCATGGGTTTCAGCGCAGGTTGGCGCTCGGCAAATCGGCCCATCAAACGCTCGGTGGGTTCCGAATGGGTGAGGTTCAAACCACCACGACCAGCCAGCAAGAACTTGCGCCCCACGGAGGGCATGCCGTCAAAGACGTCGACCTCAGCGCCTGCTTGGGCCAGCACCTCGGCGGCCATGAGCCCGGCCGGCCCGCCCCCGATGATGGCCACGCGGCACGCGGTGTGTGCCGAGGTGCCCATGGCGGCGTTGGTGCTGTTGTTGTTGGGGGTGCTGGCGTCGTCAGAAATCACGGAGGTCCATCAAAAAAATGCCCCGCCATGGTGGCGGGGTAGGGCAGAGAGGGGAGGAGGTTCTTCAAGTGCTCGTGGCCATGAGGCTCAGAAGCGAATGCCCGTGGGGTTGGCCTCTGGGTCTGGCCGAGGCGCTGTGCGTGCAGGCGGGTTGGCTCGCCCTTGGCCAGTCGGCTCGGTGGTGGCGGTGGGCTTCGGTGCCTGAGCCACCAGCGGCGTTGCCTTGGGCCACTGGTAATTGGGTGGCAGCTTCGACTGTTTTGGGTAATCAGCGGCATCGAGGTAACCGCTCCATTCAGCTGCCAGAAAGCCCTTGAGCTGCTGGCTGCCGATGCGCAGCACAGGCAGGCTGCGCGTGCCTTCTTTGGCTTGCAGGGCTTTGTCGTCTTCAGCCGTCTGCACGGTTTTTTCTGTGAAGGGCACGCCTCGGGCCTTCAGCGCGTTGCGGCCTTGGTCACAAGGGGCGCAGTCGCTGGCGGTGTAGAGCGTCACGGGGTAACGTGACGCTGCTTGGCGCACTTCGAAAGGCAAGCTGGCAGTGTCGGCCACCAAGCCATTGGTCTTGAGCGATTGGCTCGGTTTGTCTGCGGGAGGGCGGTCGGTGTAAGACACCTTGCCATCCGGCCCGACGACCTTGTAGAGCGCCATGGCCGGGCTGCTGGCCAGCACCAGCACGCCCAGCAGGGTGGCCCAGCGCGCGTGGTGTGACATGTGGTTCTGGCTCATGGCGCGCTCCTTCAAGCCATGCCCTGATGGCGCAGCAAAGCGTCGATCTGGGGTTCACGGCCCCGGAAGGCCTTGAAGTTGTCCATGGCCGAGCGGCTGCCGCCGGCCTCCAAGATGGCCTGGCGATACAGGCGTCCCACTTGGGGGTTGAGCACGCCGGTCTCAGGTGTGGCGGCTTCTTCAAACGCTGCAAAGGCGTCGGCTGACAGCACCTCGGCCCACTTGTAGCTGTAGTACCCCGCCGCATAGCCACCCGCAAAGATGTGCGAGAAGCTGTGCTGGGATCGGTTGAACGCAGGCGGCACGTTCACGGCCACTTCGGCGCGGGTTTCGTCGATCACGGCCTGGATGCGTTGATCGCTGCCAGCTTCGAAGTGCAAGCGCATGTCAAAGAGCGAAAACTCGATCTGGCGCAGGGTCATCAAGCCACTTTGGAAATTCTTGGCCGCTGTCATTTTGTCGAACAGTTCGCGGGGCAGCGAAGCGCCTGTGTCGGCATGCCGGGTGAGCTTTTGCACCAAGGCCCATTCCCAGCAGAAGTTCTCCATGAACTGGCTGGGCAGCTCCACTGCGTCCCACTCCACACCGCTGATGCCCGACACGCCCGTGTCGTTCACCTGCGTGAGCATGTGGTGCAGGCCATGGCCAAACTCGTGGAAGAGGGTGGTCACGTCGTCGTGGGTGAGCTGGGCAGGCTTGTCGCCCACACCCTTGGCGTAGTTGCACACCAAGTGGGCCACCGGGGTTTGCGTGGCGCCGGTGTCAGGGCGCAGCCAGCGGCCGCGCACGTCGTCCATCCAAGCGCCGGGGCGTTTGCCGGCGCGGGCATAGGGGTCGAGGTAGAACTGGCCGACCAGCTCGGGGCCTTTGCCTGCTTCGCCATCACGTTCGATGCGGAAGAATCGCACCGACTCGTGCCACACGGGCGCGGAATCGGGTTTGATCTTCACTTCGAACAAAGTTTCGATCAGGCCGAAGAGGCCTTGCAGCACGGTAGGCTCGGTGAAGTAGGCTTTGACTTCCTGGTCGCTGAATGCGTAGCGCGCTTCCTTGAGCTTCTCGCTCACGAAGGCCACGTCCCAGGCTTGCAAGTCACTCAAGCCCAGCTCGGTCGATGCGAACTCGCGCAACTCGGCCATGTCCTTTTCAGCGTAGGGGCGAGCGCGTTGGGCCAGGTCACGCAGGAATCCCATGACCTGCTGTGGCGACTCGGCCATCTTGGGCACCAGAGACACATCGGCGAAGCTGGCGTAGCCCAGCAACTGCGCCTCTTCCTGGCGCAGGGCCAGCAACTCAGCCATGAGCGGGCTGTTGTCGCGCTCGGTGGGGCCAAACTCGCTGGCGCGCGTCACGTAGGCGCGGTACAAGGTCTCACGCAAGCCACGGTTCGTGGCGTACTGCATCACCGGCAGGTAGCAGGGCATGTGCAGGGTCAGCTTGTGGCCCTCTTTGCCTTCGGCCGCGGCCGCTGCACGGGTGGCATCGATCACGTCTTGCGGGACGTCGGCCAGCTCGTCCAGCGTCGCGTAGTGGGCGAACTGATCGGTGGCGTCCATCACATGCTCGGAAAACGCCTGCGA
>JBEANX010000320.1:0-14751 GCA_041165245.1 Pseudomonadota bacterium | reverse complement strand
GCGTGCCCAATCGAGGAAGCCTTGTGCAGCAGGGCCATACATCATGTCCAGCGCCAGGCAGCCTGGTTGGAGCACCTCAGGGCCTACGGGCACACCCGCTCCCGCCAGGCTGGCCGCCGTGCCGTTGATGAAGACGTCAAAGCCAGCGCCCGGTGCATCGAGCCCACAGGCCCGCAGGTTCACGCCATGTTGCTGGGCCAGGGGGGCGTGTCGGGCCACGATGGCCTGCGCTTTTTCAACCGTGCGGTTGGCCAGCACCACCTCGCTCGGCCCTTGTTCAAGGATGGGCCCCAGCACGCCCGCACTGGCGCCACCGGCGCCCAGCAGCAGCACGCGAGCGCGTTTCAAAGGCACCGCTGCATTGACGGTGATGTCTCGCACCAGGCCGATGCCGTCGGTGTTGTCGGCCAGCCAGCTGCCTTCGTCAAAGCGCAGGGTGTTGGCGGCTTGGGCCAGCTCGGCCCGTGCGCTGCGGCGTTGGCCCAGCTGGAAGGCTTCAAATTTGAAGGGCACCGTGACATTGCAGCCTTTGCCGCCACCCGCTGCGAAGGCGCGCACGGTGCTGCTGAAAGCATCCATCTCGCACAGCAAGCGGCCGTAGTCCACCGCCTGGCCGGTTTGCGCAGCAAAGAGGGCATGGATGGCGGGCGAGCGGCTGTGGGCCACCGGGTTGCCAGCGACGGCGTAGCGGTCAGGGTTCGAGGTTGTCGTCATGGCAGAAAAACAGGGTTCACAGCGCGCAAGCTCAGCACGGGTTCATGGCGCCAAGCTTCAAGGCGCCAATTCGGTCGAGGCCTGCGTGGTGGCCTCCAGGCCGGCTTCGCGCGTGAACTTGAATCGCGAGGAGATCAGGATCAGGTCATGCCCGGCTCGGACATCTTCAGGCACCACCCCAAAGGGCCCGGCGCGTTTGACGATCAAGGCCGCGCGCTTGTCCAAGCGGGCATTGCCCGAACTGCGAGTGACCACGGTGTTTTGCACCACGCCCTGGCGGTCCAGCCAGATCTCCATGACCAGTTCGCCGTAAAGCTTCTGCCCCTCGTGCGTGGGGAAGTATTCGGTGCCCGCGCGTTCGACCAGGGTGCGAAAGTGGCTGTAGTACAGCGCATCTGTTGATTTGAGCGTGGCAGGGCTCAAATAGCGCTTCTTGGGCCGGGCGTTTTCTTCGCGGATGCGCTTCTCAATCTCGGCGAGCAACTCGGTCAGCTGCTTGCGGCGCTCTTGTTCGGCCTTGCGCTCATTGCTCTGCGCCGTTTGGTTGCGCTCTGGCGGTGGCAGGGCGGCCAGCTCATCGCGCAGTTGGCTGAGCAACTGCTGCTGCTCGGCCTGCATCTGCTCGATCATGCGGCGCGTGTCTTCCAGCGAATCGCCCAGCTCGCTGTTCGGTGAGGGCGGCAGCGGCGAAGTCGCCCGGCCCTTGTCAGCATCCCCGCCGCCCGTGAGGTTGGCCTGGGCCAGGGCTTGGGCCTTGTCAGGCTTTTGCTCGCTCGCCGCGTTGACCAGCACCACCTCCAGCGGCGTGTCCTTGAACATGCGGTTGAACCCTTCTGGGTCCACAAAACGCACGGTCAGCAGCACCGCATGCACGGCCACCGACACCAGCAGCGTTTTGTGCAGCAGGCTCAAAGAAGCGGCGAGGGTGCGGAGCTTGGACAGCATGGGCTGCGGGAGGTGGCAAACCGGCGGTGATGGGCAAACAAACTGATGCGTCAGCCTGCAGAGGGCGCTGCGGGTGCGTCGCCCTCTGTCGGGGCCTCGTTCAGGTCGATGGCCAGCGTCAGCGGTCCTGCATTGTCCAGCGCTTCGGCGTCGTCTTCGCCCTCTGTTTCTCCCGAGTCTGAGGGGGCGTCGTCCAGGCGCGTCAACAAGCTGGCGTGCACATCGAGTGTCAGCTCATCAATGCCGGTGATGCGCACGCGCACCTTGGCGTGGCGGGGCAGGGCCTCGCAGCCCAGGGCCTTGAACACCAGTGGCAAGGTGTCAGCGCGCACCAAGCCGTTGATCATCACGGCCGCATCCAGTTCGGTGATGCCGGCTTGCTGCAGGTGCTTGAGCGTCCAGTAACGCTCCAGGCTCGACTGGAAGCCGTTGTAGGCGCTGTAAGCCGTGTCGAAGTTGGAGATGATGGCGAACAGCTCGGCGTCCTTGGGCTTGAAGGGTGCCACCAGGGCGGCCGTGGGGCCGTTCTTGGCGCAGGCCACGATCTGCCATTGGTTGACCAGGTCCACATAGCGGCGCAGCGGCGAGGTGGCCCAGGTGTACTGCGCCACGCCCATGCCCGCGTGCGGCAGGGCCTTGGTGCTCATGCGCACCTTGATGCCGGGCTGCAAGCTGGCTTGGCTGCGGTAGATGCCGGGCACGCTGCATTCGGCCAGCATGCCGCCCCAGGTGCTGTTGGCCAGGATCATGGCTTCGGCCACGATCAAATCCAGGGCCGAGCCGCGCTGGCGCGTGCCGATCACGACCGTCTCGTTGCCCACGGGCTCGGCGCCCTCTTCCTTGCCTTCCAGCTTGAAGGTGTAGTCAGGGCGGTTGAAGTTTTCGGGCTTGCCGCGCACCATTTCGCGCTGGGCCTTGAGCGATTTGGCCAGGCGGTGGGCAAAGGCCAATTCAGGCGCAAAAGCGTAGTCAGCCGGGGCTTCACCCATGAGGCTTGCTTCGGTGACGATGCCGTCGAGCTTGTCGTGGCGCAGGTTGGCGGCAATCGGCACGCACTCCAGCTTGGTCTCAGAGCCCTTGCGTTCCAGCGTCGCTTCGTCGAACTGCACGTACAGCGAAATCGCCGGGCAATCACGGCCCTCTTGCAGGGTGTAGCGCTGCACCACCTCGTCGGGCAGCATGGTGATCTTGTGGCCAGGCATGTAGACGGTCGACATGCGCGAGCGCGCCACCACATCCACTGGCGAGCCGGGCAAGATGGCCAGGCTGGGCGCGGCAATGTGGATGCCGTAGGTCACGGTGCCGGTGCCCAGGCCTTGAACGGACAAGGCGTCGTCGATTTCGGTGGTGCTGGAATCGTCGATCGAGAAGGCCTGCACGGCGGCCAGCGGCAGCTCGTCCTTGATGGGTGGCGCTTCCAGAGGGGCAAAGCCCGGGCCCTTGGGGAAGTGCTCGAACAGGAAGCGACGCCAGTGGAACTGGTAGGGGCTGTCGATGGCGCCGGCGTCCTTGAGCAGGTCGAGCGGGGCACGCATGGTGGCTTTGGCGGCTTCGACCACGGCTTTGTACTCGGGGCCGTTCTTGTCGGGCTTGAACAGGATCTTGTACAGCTGATCACGGATGGGCTGCGGGCAAGTGTTGGCCGCCAGTTCTTGCGCCCATTGCTCGATCTGCGCGGCGATCTGCTTCTTACGCTCGATGGCGACCAGGGCTTGCTTGAGGATGTCCTCAGGTGCCTTGCGGAAACGGCCCTTGCCACGGCGGTGGAAGTAGTGCGGCGTGTCGAACAGGCGCATCAGCATGGCGGCCTGCTGCACGGCGGTGGGCGAAGCGCTGAAGTATTCCTTGGCCAAGTCTTCGAAGCTGAATTCCTCATCCGGGGCGACTTCCCAGATCAGGTCGACATCGATCTCGGCCGCTTGCACGGGCGCCTGGGCCATCAACTCGCTGGGCGAAGGCTTGGCGAACTTGACCAGCACATTGGCGGCCTTGACCTTCACGCGCTTGCCAGAATCGAGCTCGACCTGCATCGAGCTGTCGGCTTCGGACATCACGCGGCCAGCGAGGAATTTACCGGCGTCATCAAAAAGGGCGAACATGCAGCGGGGGGTGTTGGTGTGTCGATCAGCTTGAGATTGTCCCAGAAAGCCCTTGCAGCCCGAGGAAAGCCAGCAAGTCGGGCAAGTGGTCCTCGAAATCGCTCACGGCGTGGTCACTGCCATCGAGCAATTTGATGCGTGCGCCCTCGTAATGCGAGGCCATCTCGCGCCAGTCCAACACTTCGTCACCCTCGGCGATCAGGGCCCAGTAGCGCTCGGGGTGTTCGATGGGGTAGGGGCCCAAGGCTTCGAACTCTTGCACGAACTCGCTCCGGAAGAAAAAGGCCTCGGCAGGGTCGTGAAACTGCGTTTGCTCGCCGATGTAGCGGGCCAGGTCGCGGGCAGGCGCGACCGCCGGGTTGATCACTGCCGCCCGAAAGCCGAACTTCTCAGCCAGCACCGTGGCGTAAAAGCCGCCCAGCGAGGAGCCGATGACCACAGTTTCTTGCTCGGGCCAATTGGCCACCAGCTCGCTCAGCTCCTGCACAGCTTGTTGCGGGGAGGGGGGCAGTTGGGGGCAGGCCCAGGTCAGGTCCGTGCCCGCGGCTTGAAGTTCGGCCACGTGGCGGGCCAGGCGTTGGGCTTTGGCCGATTGGGGTGACGACCTGAAACCGTGCAGGTAAAGCACATGTGTGGTTTTGAGCAGGCTCATGGCGGTGTCTCCCAATGCAAACAGGGGGTGTTTTGAAGCTTGTCACAATGCTGTCAGCAGTGAGCCAATAGGATCATGTCCCATTGTCGCCCTGCATGAGTTTGCGCAAATAGGGAGACCCAAGGATTGCCGTACATGAATGTCATCACGACCCATCGTGAAGTGGCTGAGCGAAAGCTTTGCCTCAAGCCCACTGCGAGCAAGCTGCAGCGTGGCTTCACATTGCTCGAACTGCTGGTGGTGCTCGTCATCATCGGCCTGCTCGCAGGCTATGTGGGCCCGCGCTTTTTCGCGCAGATCGGCAAGTCCGAGGTCAAGACAGCCGTCGCCCAGATCGATGCACTCAGCAAGGCGCTCGACCAATTCCGCTTGGACACCGGCCACTACCCCAGCAATGAGGCGGGCCTGGGTGCCCTGTGGGTCAAGCCTGCCGATGAAACCCGTTGGTGGGGCCCCTACCTGCGCAAAGCCCCGCCCAAAGACCCGTGGGGCCGTGAATACCAATACAAATCCCCCGGTGAGCATGGTGACTACGACCTGTTCTCACTGGGCAAGGACGGCCGCGAAGGTGGCGATGGCGAGAACCAGGACATCACCAGTTGGTGAGGCCCATGCCACGCTTCAAAGTTCGCCACCTGGCCCTGGGCCGCATTGCCGAGCAAGAGCTTGACGCGCCTGACGTGCGCGGCGTGCCTGCGGCCCTGTCGGCGCTGCTGGGCAAGGCTGTCACCAGCGCCGACGTGTTGCAAGTCGCGCTGGTGGCTGGCGCCGCGGGCGGAGCCACGTCAGCAGCAGCATCGCCTGCCAAAGCGCCCTTGCTGACGCGCGGCAAGAAAGTCGATTTCCCGCGCCGCTTGTTTTGCCAGGAACTCGCTGTGTTGTTGGACGCCGGCATCCCGTTGTTTGAGGCCTTGGTCACCCTGCGTGAAAAAGAATCGTCGGCCGGCGTGACCCAGGTGCTCACCGGTTTGATCGAAGACCTCGGCCAAGGCCAGACGCTGGCCCAAGCCATGCGCCGCCGCCCCGAGGCCTTCAGCAGCTTGTTGATCGCTTCCATCGAGGCCAGCCAACGCACCGGCCACACGCCCGAAGCCCTGCGCCAGCACGGCGCCTACCTGGCTTGGGTGGGCAACATGCGCGACCAACTGGTCAGCGCCATGATTTACCCGGCCATCCTGATCTCGGCCAGCTTCTTGGTCATCACCTTCCTCACCGTGTTTGTGGTGCCGCGCTTTGCTGACATCTACGAAGGCATGGGCGGTGAGCTGCCCTGGCTCTCGGGCGTGCTGCTCAAAACCGGCAAGGCTGTCGGCGAGCACCCTTGGCTGGTGCTGGGCGGCATCGTGGCCGTGGTCATGGCCTTGATGGCTGCGATGCGCTCACCCGTGGTGCGCAAGGCCATGGCCGCGCAGCTCTGGCAAATGCCGGTGGTGGGCGAGCGCCTGCGCCTGGTTGAGTTGGCCACGCTGTATCGAACGCTGGGCTTGCTCTTGCAGGCGGGCGTGTCGGTGGTGTCAGCACTGGAGGCCTCTGGCGAGCTGGTCGGGCCTGCGCTGCGTTTGCAATTGCAGGGCGCCACGAAGCGCGTGCAAGAAGGCGCGCGCTTGTCGGAATGCCTGTCTGAGTTTCAGCTGACCACGCCGGTCTCCCTGCGCATGGTGCGCGTGGGTGAGCACACCGGCGAGCTGGGCCCCATGCTGGAACGTGCCGCCATCTTTTACGACGAAGAGCTGGCCCGCTTTGCCGACTGGATCGGCCGCGTGGTCAGCCCTGTGTTGATGCTGATCATGGGTGTGCTCATTGGCGGCATCGTCGTGTTGATGTACTTGCCCATCTTCCAGGTGGCGGAGCAGATCCAATGAGCGTGCATGCCTTGCCGCGTTCGCCCCGGCCGCAACCTGATGTGAACGCCTTCGTGCCTGACTGGTCGCGCTGGCCCTTGGTGCAAGCCATGCGGCTGGGTGTGGTCGTGGGGCAGGGGCTTGACGCCGCGTCGCCCTGGTTGGCCTTCACCGCTTCACCTGACGATCACGCCTTGCGCGAGGCCGTGGCCCGCCGCGTGGGCCTGCCGCTGCAATGGCACGCGGTGGACCAGGACACCCTGAGCGCCTGGCTGACCGAAGGCGAAGCCGGTTACCAGGCCCGTGGCTTTCTCGATGAGGCCGATGCCGCCGCCAGCACCGCAGATAACCAGGCCCTGCATGAATTGTCGGTCGATGCCATCAGCCGCCAGACCAGCGCCGTCATCAAGATGCTGGACGCGACCTTGTTCGACGCGCTCAAGGCCCAGGCCAGCGATTTGCACATGGAATGCACCGCACAAGGCATGACCATCCGCCACCGCCTGGATGGCGTGATGGTGGAGGTGGGCGAGGTCGGTTCACGCGAGGTGGCTGAGCAGTTGGTGTCGCGCCTGAAGGTCATGGCTGAGCTCGACATCGGCGAGCGCCGCTTGCCGCAAGACGGCCGCTTCAAGCTGCGTGTGCGCACCGGCACGGGCGAGGGCGGTGAGGTCGGCTCGCGTGATGTTGATTTCCGCGTTTCCATCATGCCCAGCAGCTTTGGCGAAGACGCCGTGCTGCGCATCCTGGACCGATCGCGCCTGGCGGCTGACGAATCAGCCATGACGCTCGAAGGCCTGGGCTTTGATGCGGACGACGCCGCTGTGGTGCGCCGCCTGGCCGGCAAGCCCTATGGCATGTTGTTGGTCACCGGCCCCACGGGCAGTGGCAAGACGACCACCTTGTACGCCGTGGTGCATGAGATCAACGACGGCCGCGACAAGATCATCACCATCGAAGACCCGGTCGAATACCAGCTCAGTGGTGTGGTGCAGATCCCCGTCAACGACAAGAAGGGCCTGACCTTCGCGCGCGGCTTGCGCAGCATCCTGCGCCATGACCCAGACCGCGTGATGGTGGGCGAGATCCGCGATGCCGAGACCGCGCAGATCGCCTCGCAAGCCGCGCTCACGGGTCACTTGGTGCTGTCCACCATCCACGCCAACAATGTGTTCGACGTGGTGGGCCGTTTCATGCACATGGGGGTTGACCTCTACAACATGGTCTCGGCCCTCAATGGCGTGGTGGCCCAGCGCCTGATGCGCAAGCTGTGCACGCATTGCGCCCTGCCTTGGCAGCCCGAGGCCTTTGACCTCAAAGCAGCGCAACTGCCGCTGGACACACGCGGCCAGTTCTTCAAAGCTGTGGGGTGTTCGCAGTGCCGCCACACCGGTTACCGCGGCCGCAAGGCCATCTCTGAAGTGCTGTTGATGGACGACACCTTGCGCGATTTGATTGTCTCGCGCGCCTCGCTGGTTCGCATCAAGGCGCATGCCCGCGCCAGTGGCACCCGCTTGTTGCGCGAGTCGGCGCTGGCTTGTGTGCTGCGCGGTGAATCGACGCTGGAAGAACTCAACCGCGTCACGCTGGCTGAATGAAGCATTGAACCGAACATGAGCCAGCCTTTGTCTTTTCTCCAAGCCCAGTGGCGCATCGCGCAAGGCCGCATGCGAACTTGGCGCGTACCGCAAGGCGTGTTCATTGCGCCTGAGCCATCGGTGGCCATGGGTGCATCCGGCTCGGCCTTGGTGCCTGATCATGGCGCAGCACTCCTGGCCTGGCGCGCGTGGGCTCAGGCCCATGTGGGCGAGCGCTGCGTGGTGGGCTTGTCCAGCCGCTGGTTGTTGCACACACTGGTCACCGAGCCTGATGGCCAGCGATACACCGCAGCCCAAGCCGGTGAGGCGGCAGCCCAGCAGTGGTCGCATTACATGGGTTTGAACACGGCGGATCTGGCCGATCAGTGGTTGTTGCGGCCCAGTGCCGTGCCCGGTGGCTGGCTCGTGGCGGCATCGCCCCGCGCCTTGGTGGACGACCTCCTGGCCGTGGCCCAGAGCCAGCATGTGCAGGTGGTGTGGATGGGGCCTTGGTGGGCGCATGGCCTGGAGGCCTGGGCAAAGCGGGCCTCAGGCGGCGTGCGCACCTTGGCCATGAACGAGCCTGATTGGGCGGTGGCTGCACAAGGCAATGGCCGCACTTTGCAAGGCCTGTGGGCACAGCCCTCCTTGAGCGCCGACGCTGATGCCGCCGTGCGCGTGCCCTCGGCACTGGGCTTGCAGCATGGGCCCTCCCTGGTGTGGGCTGACGAAGCCACCGCAGACATCGTGCGAGGCGCACCCGCCGCCTGGGGGGCATCCACATGAGCGCCCTGATTCGAAGCCTGCAAGGCCTGGCGGCGCGCGTGCAAGGTCGCCCCTGGGCCGAGCAACTCGATTTCGCCGGCCCACGCGTGCGCACCGCAGCGTGGTCCTGGGCCGTGTTGGGTGCAGGCGTGCTGGCCTTGCTGATGGTGGCTGATCAGGGCGATGCACAGCATCAAGCCATCGATGAAGCGCAAGCCCAACTCAAGCGTTTGGGCAAGGCCGATCGGCAACTGCGCATCGAGCGCGCCGCCAAGGCTGGTGTGCGCAGTGACAAGGCGCAAGCTGCAAGCGCAGCCCATCGAGCCGCATCGGGTGCAGAGACGCCACAAGCCCCCAGGCTCGACGACCAAGCCTTGCCCGAAGCCCAGGCCATGGCCGCCTTCATGGCCTACCCCTGGCCCGAGGTGCTGCGCGATGTCTCGCAACGCGCGATGGATCACAAGGTGGTGCTTTTGGCCCTGTCACTCGACCTGGCGGGCTGGGACGCAGCGGTCATGCCCGCGCCCAACGCCCGCTTGCTCGCGGCCGTGCCGTCTGACGAGGTGGCCCTGCGTTGGGCCTCAGAGTTGCCTGAGGGGCAGTTGAAAAGCCGTGCTGCATTGCAGGCCCCCTTCACGTCCATGCTGGGCACGTTTGCTCTCAAGGCCGAGGTTCAAGCTCGCTGGGCGCCAGGCCATTCAGGAGCTCAGCCATGAGTGGTTTGGACCTCAAGCAACTGCAACGCTGGGCCGCCCTGCTGGGCTGGCCGGGTTGGATGGGCCTGCTCATGCTGGGCATGGCCGCGGCGCTGTACCTGGCTTGGCTGCCCGCTTTGCAAGCCGAACATGAAGAGGCCACCACCCAGGTCGAACACCAGCGCAAGCAATTGAAGCAACTCAGTGAGCGCTTGGCACAAGCCGACATGGCCAAGGCTGCGGGCCCAGAGGCACAGGCCAGCACACGCCTGCCTTTGCCAGAATCGGCCGAACAAGCCTGGGCCTTGCTGTGGCCGATGTTGCCCGAGCGCCACCAGATGCTCGCCCGCCAGATGGCCATCCTCAAATGGGCTGACGTTCAAGGCATCAAAATGGACAACGTGCAGTTCCAGGGCGCACCGCTCAAGGCCTTGCCCCAGGTCTGGCGCCAGCAGGTCAGCCTGCCCGTGCAAGCGCCCTATGCGGCACTGGCCACGTGGCTGACGCAGCTTCGCAGCTTGCAGGGCCTGAGCATCGACACCTTGGAGATCTCACGTGACGACGTCATGAGCGATCAGGTCAAAGGCCGAGTGGGTGTCTCCCTCTGGATGCGCCCTGATGTGGCGGCACCTGCGGTGCCCGCATTGGCGGCGGCCTCTGCCTCAGTGCAAGCAAGCACCAAGCCCGTGAGGGCTCGCCCATGAAGCCCATCATGTGGGCCGCCTTGGCGGCTTCCCTCGCAGCCACGGCTTATGTGGCGACCCAAGGGGGCGATGACGAAGTCGAGGTCGTCAGCAAGGGCGGGCGTGGTGAAGCGCAAGGTGAGGCGCGTGGTGACACAGGTGGCAAGCCAGCCCGTAGCGCATCGCCGGGCCCAGCCGCAGCCACCGCACCTCGCCCCACGGGCAAGGCCGCCGAGGCCGCCTTGCGCACGCGCCAGGCAGAACAACTGATGGCCACGGTGGCCCAACTGCAGACCGAAGCTTTGCGGCGGGCCGAGGCCCAGGCCAGGCCTGTCAAACGTGGTGCTTTACCATCCAGCATGGTGGCTGGCAAAGCCGTGGCCTCGCCCTGGGGCTCGCAATTGCCGCCGCCCCCACCGCCGCCACCTCCCGCCCCACCGCCTCCGCCTTTCGTGCCGCCTTTCCCGCACGCCTGGGTGGGCCGCTATGTGGACACTGCCGAACGCGTTGTCATCGTCGGCCCCAGCACCACCTGGGTGCTCAAGGTGGGCGAAGTCATCGACGGCCAATGGCGCATTGACACCATCACGGACAGACAACTCAACGTGACCTACCTGCCCTTGAATCAAAGCCGCAGCGTGGCCATGAAATGAGCATCGACCCATCATGAATGCAAACTTCCTTCTGACCTCCACTGGGGCCCGAGCGGCCCCTTGGCCTCATGTGTCCCGGTGGCTCAAACGTCCGGTGCTGGGCCTCCTGGCCCTGATCGCTGTGCTCGGCCTCGTGGCTTGCGCCAACCCGGCCTTCAGAGATGCAGAGGCCCTCAGCCAAGCGGGCCAGCATGAGGCTGCGCTCAGCCGTCTCCAGAAAGCCGCTGATCAGGCGCCGCGGGACGCCAAGCTCTTGCAAGCCACCGTCAAGCAACGCGAGACCACCGTGGCTTACCTGCTCTACCAAGCTGACCTGGCTCGTGCAGGCAATGACCTGGAAGGCATGAAGGCTGCACTCAAACGCCTGGAGGTGTCTGCCCCCAAGCACGCTCGCACCCAATGGCTGCGCCAGGACATCGAGCGCCGCCAGCGCGTGAGCCGCCTCATGGCTGAGGCCAAAGCTGCGCTAGACAAACAAGAATGGGCCCGCGCTGAGACTGCCCTGCGCGCCACCCTGGCCGATGACCCCAGCCACACCCTGGCCCGCCAGCAACTGGCTCAGGTCGATGAAGCCCGCATGGCGCAGACCCGCCAGCAAAGCACGGTGCAACTCAAGACGGCTGAAAAGCCCATCACCCTGGAGTTCCGCGAAGCCACTGTGCGCACCGTGTTTGAAGCCCTGGCCCGGGCCGCCGACGTGAACTTCGTGTTCGACAAGGATGTGCGCGGTGACGCCAAAGTCACCCTGTTCCTGCGCAACACCACGGTGGACGAAGCCATGCGTGTCATCCTCAACACGCAGCAACTGGGCGCCAAACTGCTCAACGACAACACGGTGCTGGTGTTCCCCAACACCGCGCAAAAGCAGCGTGACCTGCTCGACACCGTCACGCGCAACTTCTACCTGGTCAATGCGGACCCGAAGCAGGTGCAAAGCCTCGTGCGCACCGTGGCCAAATCACGCGACATCTTTGTCGACGAGCGCCTGAACATGCTGGTGGTGCGCGACACGCCCGAGGTGATCCGCCTGGTCGAGCGCCTCGTGGCCAGCATGGACCTGCCTGACCCTGAGGTCATGCTGGAGCTGGAGGTCATGGAGGTCTCCAGCAGCCGTGTCATGGATTTGGGTTTGACGCTGCCCACCGAAGTCAACTACGGCATGCCCAACAGCACGGCCATGATCACCACCGCCAGTGGCCTGCGTGCCAGCATTGCCAACCCGCTGGCCATTGCCAAACTCAGGAGCAGCGTGGACGCCTCCAACATCCTGGCCAACCCCAAGATTCGGGCGCGCAACCGCGACAAGGCCAAGATCCTGTTGGGCGAAAAGGTGCCGGTGTTCACCACCACCTCCACGGCCAACGTGGGTGTGTCTTCCTCGGTCAACTACCTCGATGTGGGTTTGAAGTTGGAGCTCGAACCTGTGGTGCAGCTCGATGATGAAGTGGTCATCAAGGTTGCGCTGGAAGTCAGCTCGCTCACTGGCGTCATCAAGGGGCCTCAGGATTCATCGGCCTACCAGATCGGCACGCGTCAGGCCACGACCTCGCTGCGATTGCGTGACGGCGAAACCCAGATCCTTGCCGGCTTGATCAATGACACCGAGAGCAAGAGCGGCATCGGCATTCCCTACTTGAACGAGGCCCCCCTGCTGGGCCGCTTGTTCGGCAGCCGCAACGACACCCACAAGAAGACCGAGGTGGTGCTCTTGATCACGCCGCGTGTGGTGCGAAACCTCAACAGCAGTGCGCTGCCCGTGTCGTCCATGTCTTCAGGCACCGAAGCCCAGCCGGGTGCGGCGCCGTGGGTCTTGCGCAAAGGGCAGGTCTCCACCCATGCAGGCGCTGGCCGCTCCGAGGCTGCAGATCGCCGTTTCACGCAGGCTGGTCGCCCCGGTGCAGCTGGCAATCGTGGTGACATGTTGAGTGGCCCCGAGCAAGTCCTGCCCAATTCATCGTTCCAGGTCACGGTGCGAAACCCGGGCGAAGCAGCCATGCAAGCCAGTCTGCTGTACGACCCAGGGGTGCTCAGCATTGCTGGTGGCCGAGACAGCAGCGGTCAGCACAGCATGAACGTGCCTGCGCAAGTCACGCAGACCCTCACCTTTGCGGTCAAGGCGGGAGCGTCTGTCAATCAGACCACCGTGACGCTCGATGGCGGCAATGTCCTGGTCATCCAGATCGCAGACCCCAACGCCGCGGTGCAGCCCACGGAACCCGTGCCCGGGGAGCCTGAAGCCACGCAAGCCCCTGACGCACCCACCGACTCCAACGCCTTCCACTGAGAGTTGCCATGCCCGCCCCCTTGCGACGCCAGCGCCTTCAAGGCTTCACGCTGATCGAGATGATCATCGTCGTGATGATCGTGGGCATCCTGGCCAGTGCCGCCATGCCGCTGGCAGCGCTCCACAAGCGGCGCGCCCAAGAGGCCGAGCTTCGCGTGGCCTTGCGAACACTGCGCACCGCGCTGGACGAGCACAAGCGAGCCTGGGAAGCAGGGCGCATCCTCAAAAACACGGGCGACACCGGTTATCCCCCCAACCTGGCCGTGCTCGTGCAGGGCGTCAAGGATGTCTCTTTGCCTGAAGACAAGAAGATCTACTTCCTGCGAAGCCTGCCCCGGGACCCGTTTGCCGACCCCACTTTGCCAGCGGCTCTCACCTGGGGCTTGCGCAGCTACGCCAGCCCTCCAGATGCGCCACAACCCGGCGCTGATGTGTTTGATGTGTACTCTCGCGCGACAGGCCTGGGCCTGGATGGCACGCCTTACCGAAGCTGGTGATCGCATGAACGGACCACGCCATCGCCGCCGCGGATTCACCTTGATCGAGCTGATCGTGGTCTTGGCCATCATTGCCTTGTTGGCGTCCATCGTCGCGCCCAGGTATCAGCGGCACATTGAGCGAGCCCGAGAGGCGACGCTCAAGACCTCTTTGAATGTCATGCGCGATGCCATTGACAAATACGCCGCAGACAAAGGCCGCTACCCGGACACCCTGGAGCAACTCGTGCAAGCAGGGTATTTGCGTCAACAGCCTGAAGACCCACTCACCCAGCAGAAAGACAGCTGGGTGATGCTCCCGCCGCCGCCTGACAGCACCATGGTGGGCGGCCTGGCCGATGTGCGCAGCGGTGCTGCTGGGCGAGGGTTGGACGGCACTCCTTACAACACCTGGTGAAGCGATGCGGCAAAGAGGTTTCACCTACATCTTGTTGCTTTGGTGGGTGGCCATCAGTGGGGTGCTGCTCGCGGCATTGGGGCAGCAGTGGCTGATGGAGTCTCGCCGTCAGCGAGAGGCAGAACTGGTTTTTCGTGGCACTCAGATCGGTCGCGCGTTGGGCTCTTACCGAGAGGCGACGCCTGTGGGCAAAGATGACGCGCCCACCACCCTGGGCGAGTTGCTCGAAGACAAGCGCGGCCCCGTCATGGTGCGCCACTTGCGTCAGCTCTGGCCAGACTCCATCACGGGCAAGCCCTGGGTGGTGGAGTTGGCCAATGGGCGCATCCAAGGGGTGCGCAGTGCCTCGAAGGCCAAGCCCATTCGTGTGGTCGAAGGCATCGAGCGCTATGACCAATGGCGTTTCGAGGCGATTGTCCAAGCCCCACCTGCACCCGCTGCTGAGGCTGCCCCCCTGTAGCCTGTGCAGGTGCCCCGCTGAATGGGGGTTCCGGCGCCTGATGTGTCCTGAGATCTGTGTTTCGTCAACAAACCGTCATCACCGGGCCCTAGCATGCAAGCTCCACACCCCATGAGAGCCCATGAACCCACAAACCCACGCCGTGGACGCTTCGGAATGCCTGCTTCGCATCGTTGAATCGGCGCCGCAGGTCCGCAGGCGATACCAGTTCTTCTTGTGGAGCCAGGGCGACTTGCAGCGTTGGCTTCCCCACAAGCTGTTGGTGTGTGGCGCTTACGACCGCAATGTGCGCGACCTCGCGCTGGATGTTTTCAACTCCATCCCTTTGTCAGAAGGGGGCATGCAGGCCTTGCAGAACTTGCGCGACACGGTGCTGAGCTTGGCCATCAAGAGTTGGCGTCAGCACCGCATGCAGCCCTGCAGTGTGGACTTGCGGGAAGTGGCTCAGCCCGATGCGGCCTTGCGAGCCTTGATCGCGGATGGCTATGA
>JBEANX010000319.1:0-5977 GCA_041165245.1 Pseudomonadota bacterium | reverse complement strand
GGCCGATGTCAAAGTGGTGGCCACCACCGTGGGCGCCAAGCTGGAGGGCTTGAAGTTCAAGCACCCCCTGGCCCATGTCCATGAGGGCTACAACCGTGAAGCGCCCATCTACCTGGCCGAGTACGTCAGCGCCGAAGACGGCACCGGCATCGTGCACGCCGCCCCTGCCTACGGTGTGGACGACTTCAACAGCTGCATCGCCCATGGCCTGAGGTTTGACGACATCCTCAACCCGGTGCAGGGCAATGGCGTGTACGAGGCTGAGCTGCCCCTGTTCGGTGGCCAGCACATCTGGAAGGCTGCGCCCGTCATCATCGAGACGCTGCGCGAGCATGGCCGCCTGCTGTCCACCAAGGACATCGTCCACAGCTACCCGCATTGCTGGCGCCACAAGACGCCCGTGATCTTCCGTGCCGCCGCCCAATGGTTTGTGCGCATGGATGATGGCGAGGGCGTCTTCACCACACAGAAGGCCCCCAAGTCATTGCGCCAAACTGCGCTGGACGCCATCGACGAGACCACCTTCTACCCTGAGAACGGCCGCTCGCGCCTGCGCGACATGATCGCCAACCGGCCCGACTGGTGCATCTCGCGCCAGCGCAACTGGGGCGTGCCGCTGCCATTCTTCCTGCACAAGGTCACGGGCGAGTTGCACCCCGACACGCTGGCTTTCATGGACAAGGCAGCCAGCCTGGTCGAAGCCGGTGGCGTGGAGGCTTGGTCCAAGCTCGATCCGGCCGAATGGCTGGGTGACGTGGCGGTTGAGTACAGCAAGTCCACCGACATCCTCGATGTGTGGTTCGACTCGGGCACCTCCTTCTTCCACGTGCTCAATGGCGAGCGCGGCAGCCACCCCAATGCTGGCCACCTGCAAGGCCAGGAGGCTGACCTCTACCTGGAAGGCCATGACCAGCACCGCGGCTGGTTCCACAGCTCCTTGCTGGCTGCCTGCGCCATCTATGGCCGCGCGCCTTACAAGGGCCTGCTCACGCACGGCTTCACGGTGGACGGCCAGGGCCGCAAGATGTCCAAGTCGGTGGGCAACACCGTGGCGCCGCAAGAGATCAGCAACAAGATGGGCGCAGAGATCATCCGCCTGTGGGTGGCCTCGACCGACTACTCGGGTGACCTCGGCATCGATGACAAGATCCTGGCCCGCGTGGTGGACGGCTACCGCCGAATCCGCAACACCTTGCGCTTCTTGCTGGCCAACACGAGCGACTTCAACCCCGCAACTGACGCGGTGCCCTTGAACGAGCTGCTGGAGATCGACCGCTACGCCCTGGCCCGTGCCAGCGAGTTGCAGACCGAGATCCTGGGCCACTACGAGCGCTATGAGTTCCACCCCGTGGTCTCCAAGCTGCAGGTGTATTGCTCGGAAGACCTGGGCGCTTTTTACCTGGACGTGCTCAAGGACCGCCTCTACACCAGTGCGGCTGGCAGCCAGGCCCGCCGTGCCGCCCAGACCGCGCTCTGGCAGATCACCCACGCCATGCTGCGCTGGATGGCGCATTTCCTGAGCTTCACGGCCGAAGAGGCCTGGAAGGTCTTCAACGGCGCGGAGCAATCGGGCAAGAGCATCTTCGTGGAAACCTATTGGGACTTCCACGGCGCCGAGAAGAACACCGAGCTGCTCGCCAAGTGGGCGCGCATCCGCGCCTTCCGCGAAGAATGCAACCGCCGCATCGAAGACGTGCGCACCCGCGGTGACGTCGGCGCCTCACTGCAAGCCAATCTGTTCGTGACCATTGGTGCTGATGACCAGGCCTTGCTGGCCGACTTGCGCAGCCTGGGCGACGACCTCAAGTTTGTGCTGATCGTCTCCAGCGTGGAGTTGGCCGAGGGCCACAGCACCCAGATCGACGTGAACCCCGCCAAGGCGGCCAAGTGCGAGCGCTGCTGGCACTACCGCGATGACGTGGGCATCAACCCCGAACACCCCACCCTGTGCGGCCGTTGCGACAGCAACCTGCATGGCGCTGGTGAACACCGCGAGCACGCCTGATGGCCACCAAGAAGTCTTCAGGCGGCGGCTTGCTGCCCTGGTTGGGCATCGCGCTCATCATCATCCTGCTGGATCAGATCAGCAAGATCGTGGTCATCGGTGCGTTCGATCTGCACGACTCGCGCCCGGTGACCAGTTTCTTCAACCTGGTGCGCGTACACAACCATGGCGCGGCTTTCTCGTTCTTGGCCAACGCCGGGGGCTGGCAGCGCTGGTTCTTTGTGGGCCTGGGCACGGTGGCGGTGGGCTTCATCGTCTACATGCTGCGTGAGCACAGCGGGCAAAAGATGTTTGCCTGGGCGCTCACGCTCATCATGGGCGGCGCCATCGGCAATGTGATCGACCGGGTCGTGCACGGCTATGTGGTCGATTTCCTCGATTTTCATTGGGCCTTTCTCGCGCCGATGTTCCCGGCGGGGCACTTCCCGGCCTTCAACATTGCCGACTGCGGCATCACCATTGGGGCGGCTTTGCTGATCTTGGATGAGCTGACCCGGGTTCGCCGGGCGTGATGTATCCCTCGTTCGTGTCGGGGCGAGGGATAGCCTGACCTCTGGGTGTCAAAGCCCTGTGCTAGCCTGAACGGGACTTCATTTTTCCCGTGTCATTGCCATGCCAGGTTTGCTTCCCTCCATCGATCCAGACGGTCTGCTTGAGTTCTCGGTGGTCTACACCGACCGTGCGCTCAACCACATGTCCAAGCGCTTCCAGGGCGTGATGACCGACATCTCGGCCATGCTCAAGCGCGTCTACGGCGCCCACTCGGCCGTGCTGGTGCCGGGCAGTGGCACCTTCGGCATGGAATCGGTGGCGCGCCAGTTTGCGCAAGACAAACACGTGCTGGTCATCCGCAATGGCTGGTTCAGCTACCGCTGGACGCAAATCTTCGACATGGGCCGCATCCCTGCCAGCCACACGGTGCTCAAGGCCCGTCGCATCGCTGAAGGCTCGCAAGCTGCCTGGGCCCCTGCGCCCATCGACGAGGTCGTGGCCACCATCGCACGCGAGAAGCCTGCCGTGGTCTTCGCGCCGCATGTGGAAACCGCTGCCGGCATGATCCTGCCTGACGACTACCTCAAGGCCGTGGCCGATGCCGTGCATGCCGTGGGCGGCCTCTTTGTGCTCGATTGCATTGCCTCAGGCGCCATGTGGGTCAGCCTGAAAGACACCGGCGTGGACGTGTTGATTTCGGCCCCGCAAAAGGGCTGGAGCAGCTCGCCATGCTGCGCCATGGTCATGCTCAGCGAACGTGCCCGCCAAGCCATCGAAGGCACGCAAAGCACGACCTTCGCCATGGACTTGAAGAAGTGGCTGCAGATCATGGAGACGTATGAGGGTGGCGGCCACGCCTACCACTCCACCTTGCCCACCGACGCCTTGCTGCGCCTGCGCGACGCCATGTCTGAGACCGAAGCCTATGGTTACGAGCGCGTTCGCCAAGAGCAGATCAGCCTGGGCCGCGAAGTGCGCGCCTTGCTGGAAGGCCGCGGCTTTCCCAGCGTGGCTGCCAGCGGCTACCAAGCCCCCGGCGTGGTCGTGAGTTACACGACCGACCCAGAGATCCAATCCAGCAAGAAGTTCTTGGCCGTTGGTTTGCAGACGGCCGCTGGCGTGCCCCTGCAATGCGACGAGCCGGCCGATTTCCGCAGCTTCCGCATCGGCCTGTTTGGCTTGGAAAAATGGCACAACGTGCCTCGCACGCTGGAGCAACTGGCCCACGCCCTGGAAGTGGTGGCGCCCAAGCCCTGAGGTGGCATAGGGCACACCCAGCACAGGGGCGTGTGAAGCTTCACACCACCCCTGGCATGGAACTGGCTAAGGTGAGGCATGGCCCCACTGCAGTCAAACCAGGGGCCGACTGAGGAGATGATCCATGTCTGGCCACATCGTGCTCACGTCCCACCCTTCACGCGGCGCGGGAGCGCCTGCGGCTGTGAACTGGGACGCTCCCACCGCGCTGGAGCGCGGCCCCTTGATCGCCAGCGTGGCCAATGCGGCCGCGCGCAATGTGATCGGCACCCACTCCGGCGCTTACTCGGTCTACCGGGCCTTGGCCGTGGCCTCGGGCCAGCTCAACCGCGATCACAAGCCTGACCTGAGCGACACCTCGCCGGCCGAGGCCATCGGGCCTTTTCCGCAATGGTCCGAACCGGGCAAGATCGTCTCGCTCGACCCCTGGGGGCACATGGTCTCCACCGCTTTTGCCGACCAGCTCGCGGCAGGCCTGGACATCCGCCCCACCATTGCCATCACCAAGGCCCACATCAACATGCCCGAGTTGATGGCGGCCATTGCGTCTGGCCGGCTCAAGCCCGATGGCGACATCCTGGAGGCCAATGGCGATGTCAAAGTCACCAAGGCGGCCATCGACCCGGTCTGGCACCTGCCGGGGCTGGCCGAGCGCTTTGGCATCAAAGAGACCGCGCTACGCCGCCACCTGTTTGAGCAGACGGGTGGCATGTTCCCCGAGCTGGTCACCCGGCCCGACCTCAAGGTCTTTTTGCCACCCATCGGGGGCATGACGCTTTACTTCTTCGGCGACGTCAGCAAGCTGGGTAAGCCCGAGACCCAAATCGCCTGCCGCGTGCACGACGAATGCAATGGCTCCGATGTGTTTGGCTCCGACATCTGCACCTGCCGCCCCTACCTGGCCCATGGCATCGAGGTGTGCATCGAGATGGCACAGCAAGGCGGTGTGGGCCTGTGCATCTACAACCGCAAAGAGGGCAGGGCGCTGGGTGAGGTCACCAAGTTCCTGGTCTACAACGCGCGCAAACGCCAGGTGGGCGGTGATCGCGCCGAGACCTACTTCACCCGTACCGAATGTGTGGCCGGTGTGCAAGACATGCGCTTTCAGGAGCTGATGCCCGATGTCTTCCATTGGCTGGGCATCAAGCGCATCGACCGCTGGGCCTCCATGAGCAACATGAAACACGGCGCATTGGTGGAGCAAGGCATCGAAGTGGTCGAGCGAGTGCCCATTCCCGATGAGCTGATTCCCGCCGATGCCCAGGTCGAGATGGACGCCAAAAAGGCCGCCGGTTATTTCTCCACCTACACACCCGATGCCGACGAGCTGGCCCAAGCCAAGGGCCGTGGCCTGATGGAGTGAACGCCATGCCCATCACCCTTCAACCCCTTGAACTGGATCCCGCCATGGAAGACGCCGCACTGGCGGCCCACCTGCTCAGTGCTCAGGCTGTGCGTGCTCACAGCGATGCCATGCTCGCCTTGGCCGAGGCTGACGAAGCCCGGCATTTCACGCTGCATCCAGAGCGCATGGACGTGGTCGCAGCCTATGTGCTGCAAGTGATCCGTGACCGCTACCCCGACCTGAAGGTGCCGTATCACAGCCGCTGGCGCCACTTCGAGTCGGGCGGCGTCGACCGTTGGGCGCAGGTGGCAGAGAGCACCGGGCTGGCAGTCCACAACAAACGCCTGGAGCGCGCCCGCGCCAGGGTGGACCTGGCCATCACCAGCGTGTTGCTTGATGCAGGCGCTGGCCCCACATGGACCTACCAGGATGCGCCCTCAGGCCAACGCTTGAGCCGCTCCGAAGGCCTGGGCGTGGCCAGTTTGCGTTGGTGGGCGGCAGGGGGCTTGTCGAGCGACGCACACCACCCTGCTCAGGCCGATGCGCAAGGCTTGGTGTCGGTCAAAGCCGATGCGCTGGCCCAAGCTTTCCAATCCAGCCCGGGCAACCCATTGGTCGGCCTTGACGGGCGCGCCAGCTTGCTCCAGCAGCTGGGCCACGCTCTCAAGGCCCACCCGCAGGTATACGGCCGCCCGGATGCCCCAGGCCTTTTGCGCCCCGGCCACTTGGTCGACACCTTGCTGGCGCGCAGCCCCAATGGCCAGGTCAGTGCACCCAAGGTGCTGGCCGTGCTGCTGCAGACCCTGGGCAGCATCTGGCCGGGTCGCCACGAGCTTGATGGCCAGCCGCTGGGCGACTGCTGGCCCCACCCCGATGCG
>JBEANX010000318.1:0-3573 GCA_041165245.1 Pseudomonadota bacterium | reverse complement strand
CAAAGGGGCAGGCTGAGGTCGATAAAATGCGGCCATGACCGAACACACTGCCGCCACGGCCCCTGCCGCCACCACTGCGCCTTTGCCCATCGTGATCATTGGTGCGGGCCTGGCGGGCCTGACCGTGGCCCTGCACCTGGCCGAGACGCAACCCGTCATCGTGCTGGCCAAGCGCCACCTCGAAGAAGGCGCCACAGCCTGGGCCCAAGGCGGCATCGTGGGGGTGCTGGGCAATGACGACAGCATTGGCTCGCACGTCAAGGACACGCAAGACGCCGGGGCTGGCCTGGTCGACGAACGCACCGCCGAGTTCATCGCCCGCCACAGCGCCGAAGCCGTGGAATGGCTGGTGGCCCGTGGCGTGCCCTTCTCGCCCGACCCCGAAGGCCCGCTGGGCCTGCACCTCACGCGCGAAGGCGGCCATGCCGTGCGCCGCATTGCCCACGCGGCCGACGCCACAGGCAAGGCCATCCACGACGTGCTGCTGGCCGAGGTCAAGCGCCACCCCAACATCACCCTGCGCGAGCGCTGGATGGCGGTCGATTTGATCACCAACCGCCACCTCAAGCGCAGCGAGGCCGATCAGGTGGAGGGCCCACGCTGCCATGGCGTCTACGCCTTGGACATCGACACCCAGCGTGTCGAAACCCTGCCCGCCGCTGCCGTGGTGCTGGCCACGGGCGGTGCGGGCAAGGTCTATCGCTACACCACCAACCCTGAAACCTCGACCGGTGACGGCATTGCCATGGCCTGGCGGGCCGGCTGCCGCATCGGCAACATGGAGTTCATTCAGTTCCATCCGACCTGCCTGTACCACCCGCAAGAGCGCAGCTTCCTGATCACCGAGGCGCTGCGAGGCGAGGGCGGCATCTTGCGCCTGCCCGATGGCACGCGCTTCATGCCCGAGCACGACGAGCGGGGCGAGCTGGCGCCGCGCGACATCGTGGCCCGCGCCATCGACTTCGAGATGAAAAAGCACGGCCTGGACAACGTGCTGCTGGACGCCACCCACCTGGGTGAGGCCTTCCTGAAAGAGCACTTCCCGACCATCTTTGCGCGCTGCCTGTCGCTGGGCATCGACATCAGCAAGCAGCCCATCCCCGTGGTGCCGGCCGCTCACTACACCTGCGGCGGCGTGGTGACCGACCTGAACGGACGCACCGACCTGCCCGGCCTGTATGCCGTGGGCGAGACCACCTACACCGGCCTGCACGGCGCCAACCGCCTGGCCAGCAACTCGCTGCTGGAGTGCGTGGTGCTGGGCAAGACCTGCGCGCTGGACATCGAGCAGCAGATCCCGGCGCGTGTGCCCAAGGTGCCCGCCTGGGACGAAAGCCAGGTCACCGATGCCGACGAAGAGGTGGTGATTGCCCACAACTGGGACGAGCTGCGCCTCTTGATGTGGAACTATGTGGGCATCGTGCGCACCACGCGCCGCTTGGAGCGGGCCTTGCATCGCATCAAGCTCTTGCGCAGCGAGATCGACGACTACTACGCGGCCTTCCGCGTGAGCCGCGACCTGCTGGAGCTGCGCAACCTGGTCGACTGCGCCGAGCTGATCGTGCGCTCAGCCTTGTCACGCCAAGAGAGCCGCGGCCTTCATTTCAGCCGCGACTACCCGCACACCCTGCCGGTGAGCTTTCCCACCATCTTGTGCAAGAAGCCCAAGAAGAAGGATGCCTGGCTGCCTTGAATGGGGCGAGCGGCTGCGGACGGCTGATCAGCGGCGTGCACGCATCGCGTAGCGCGCCTGCACGAACTCGAACGCGTATTTCACCGAATCGTTGATGAGCTGCTCGCTGTCAGCGCGCTCTTTCTCGGTCATGTGAAAGGCCAGGTCCACCTGGTGGCGGATGTAACGGGGTGGCAGGCGGTTCAGGGCCACGCAGGCCACGTCGGGCTGCTGTTCTTCCTGAAGCATCGGGTAGTTCGGCGCCATTGCAAGCACGGTGTCGACCACCTGGTGCTCGTAGTAGTTCTTGAGGGATTGGAAGTCAGCAGGCATGGCGGGTGTCCATCAACGCACGTGGGCTTGCCTTCAGTGTCGCTGCTGCACCGCCATCTCAGGGCGTGAAAAATGCGCCAAAAGCCCCGGCTTCTTCGCTGAAAACCGGGCGGTCTGCCTCACTGGATGCGCTCTAACACGCGCAGTGAAAAGTCGGTGGCTTTCACATCTTTGGTGAGCTTGCCGATCGAGATGCGGTCAACGCCCGTCGCGGCGATGCCGCGCAGCTGATCGAGCGTGACGCCACCTGAGGCTTCGAGCAGGGCGGTGCCACCCGTCATGGTCTGGTTGATGCTGACTGCCTGGCGCATGAGGTCTTCATTGAAGTTGTCCAGCAGGATGCTGATGGCGCCAGCGGTGAAGGCCTCGCGCAACTGCTCCAGGGTTTCGACCTCGATCTGGATGCCGATGTCAAAGCCCTTGGGTGCGGCTTGCTCGGCCACCAGGGCCTGAGCGCGCTGCAAAGCGCCTGTCACGCTGCCGGCCGAAGCAATGTGGTTCTCTTTGATGAGGATGCCGTCGTACAGCGCCAGGCGCTGGTTGGCGCCGCCACCCACGCGCACGGCGTATTTCTGGGCGAGGCGCAGGCCGGGCAGGGTCTTGCGGGTGTCCAGCACCACGCAGCCACGTGGGTTGGGCGAGGCGCCTTCGATGGCCTGCATGTGCTGGCGCGTGAGTGTGGCCACGGCCGAGAGCGTTTGGAGAAAGTTCAGGCCGGGGCGCTCGGCGGTGAGCAGGGCCCGGGCGTCAGCCTCGATGGCGCACACGGGTGTGTCGGCGGCCATGATGGCGCCTTCTTGATAGGCCCAGTCGATGCTGGCTTGTGGGTCGAGCTGGCGCAAACAGCCTTCGAACCAGTCGCGGCCACACAGCACGGCCTCTTCGCGCACCAGCAGGCGGGCCTTGACGCGTTGGCCTGCGGCCACCAGGGCGGCGGTCCAGTCGCACACGCCCACGTCTTCGAACAGGGCGTCGCGGATGTTGCGTTCGCGGGCCTCGGCCAGCGTTTCGTTGTGGTCAAACATGAGGGGTCTTCAAGAGGAAATCAGGCGGCACCGATGTTGGGCACAAAGCCTTGCGCAGGCTTGGCGATGGCGGCGGGGTTCTGGGCCACAAAGCTCAGCATGCGGTCGATGCAGCCGTGGGCCTTGGCGCGAATGGCCTCTTCCACGTGGATCTCTCCCGTGCCTTGTTCCAGGCAGGCCAGCACACCTTGCAGGGCGTTCATGGCCATCCAGGGGCAGTGTGCGCAGCTCTTGCAGGTGGCGCTGTTGCCGGCAGTGGGCGCTTCAATCAGCAGCTTGCCGGGCGCCAGTTGGCGCATGCGATGCAGGATGCCGTTGTCGGTGGCCACGATGAAGGCGGGCGCATCGCGCTCGACCACGGCCTTGAGCAATTGCGAGGTCGAGCCCACCACGTCGGCCTGCGCCACCACGCTCTCGGGTGATTCAGGGTGCACCAACACCAGGGCACCGGGGTGCTCCTTTTTGAGCAGATCAAGTTCGAGGCCTTTGAACTCGTCGTGCACGATGCAGGCACCGTTCCACATGAGCATGTCGGCGCCGGTT
>JBEANX010000317.1:0-5074 GCA_041165245.1 Pseudomonadota bacterium | reverse complement strand
GCCGTCGCCTTCGGTTTCGGTTTCGGTTTCGACCTTGGGGCCGCTGGAGCGGTCGGGGTTGCGAGCCTCGACCACCAGGGCCGTGCGCGTGATCCAGTGTGCTGACTGGAATCGCTGGGGCGAGGTGTTGGGGTCGATGGGGTTGACGTCTGAGGGACCGTCCGGACCAGCCGTGACCGAGCCATCAAAGGCCTCCATGCCCGTGCCATCCAGGCTGATCATGTCAGCCGTGTCCAGGCCTTTGTTCTGCACGGCCACCACGCCGCCTTCGGCAAAGCCGCTGCCCATGGCGTGGCTGGCGTACTGGGCCTTGAGGGCCGCAGCGCTCTTCAAGGCAGGCTTGGGCGCAAACGGGTCATGCTCGTGCATGTAGGGGTAGTCGCCCTTGGTGACCCAAGGCATCGAGTCCAGCGGCAGGCGGTAGCCCATGGCTGAATCGCCAGGGATCAGGTACATGCGCTCGTCGCGGAAGAACCAGGGGCCGGTGACCCACTTGGGGCCATTCAGGCCGGTGGGCCAGTCGCGCTTGAGGGGCAAGGCATAACCGGTGACATGGTCCAGGCCTTGGTCAAACACGCGGCGCAGGCGCACGCGCTCCAGTTCATCGTCGAGGCGTGAATCGAGCGGGTCCACGTTCACGGGCAGGCGGCGTTCGCGCCACAGGTAGTACCAGGTGTCCTCGTAGCCGGTCTGGATGTGTTTGTCGCCCACGCCCAGTTTGTGCGAGAGCGTGGTGATGAAGCGCTTGGCGTCTTCGCTGGTGTAGACCACCGGCGATTTTTCATCGGCAAAGAGCGAGGTGTCGTGCCAGCAAGGTTGGCCGTCCTTGCGCCAATAGATGGACAGTGCCCAACGCGGCAATTGCTCGCCGGGGTACCACTTGCCCTGGCCAAAGTGCAAGAAGCCGCCCTGGCCATACTTGTTGCGCAGCTTGTGGACCAGGCTGGTGGCCAGGCCACGTTTGGTGGGGCCCAGGGCGTCGGTGTTCCACTCGGCGCCATCGCGGTCGTCGACCGACACGAAGGTGGGCTCGCCACCCATGGTCAGGCGAACGTCAGACAGGCGCAGCTCGGTGTCCACCGTCTTGCCGAGGGCGTCGATGGCTTCCCATTGATCGTCGGTGTAGGGCTTGGTGACGCGGGGCGACTCATAAATGCGGGTGACGCCCATGAGGTGCGAGAACTCGACCTCGCATTCATCGACGCCGCCGCTCACAGGCGCAGCGCCGGTGGGCTCCGGCGTGCAGGCCACGGGGATGTGGCCTTCGCCAGCCATCAGGCCTGATGTCGGGTCCAGGCCGATCCAGCCCGCGCCGGGCAGGAAGACCTCGCACCAGGCGTGCAGGTCGGTGAAATCAACCTCGGTGCCCGAGGGGCCGTCCAACGCGGCCACATCGGCCTTGAGTTGGATCAGGTAGCCCGACACGAAGCGAGCGGCCAGCCCCAGGTGGCGCAAAGCCTGCACCAGCAACCAGCCGGTGTCGCGGCAAGAGCCCGACTTGAGCGCCAGGGTCTGCTCGGGCGTCTGCACACCCGGCTCCATGCGGATGGTGTAGCTGATGTCGCTTTGCAGGCGCTGGTTCAGGCCCACCAGGAAGTCGATGGTGCGGACTTCTTTGCGATCGATGCTGTCGACAAAGGTCTTGAACTTGGGGGTGAGCTCGCCCAGGGCCAGGTAGGGCAGCAGGTCGCGCTTGGTGGCGTCGTCGTAGGCGAAGGGGTAGGTCTCGGCCTCGGGCTCCAGGAAGAAGTCAAAGGGGTTGTAGACGGCCATTTCGGCCACGAGGTCGACCGTGATCTTGAATTCTTTGGTCTGCTCGGGGAAGACCAAACGTGCCAGATGGTTCGAGAACGGGTCTTGTTGCCAGTTGATGAAGTGGCTTGCGGGCTCGACCTTGAGCGAGTACGAAAGGATGCGGGTGCGGCAATGGGGCGCGGGGCGCAGGCGGACGACCTGAGGGCCCAAGTTCACCAAGCGGTCGTAGGTGTAATGGGTGACGTGATTGAGGGCAACGTGGATGGACACACGGGACTCCGTTTTTCTGAAAGCAGGCGAGAGGTCGCTTGGGTGTTAACCCGAGCAAGTTATGGGCCATGTTGGTGCACACAACTCAACATGGGCCAAACGGTGGCTTGGCGCGAGGCTGCCATGGCTTTGTGACAGCATCACCGCATGCCCTGCCCTCAAGATTGGCTGGCGACTTGTTGAGCCGCGCCCTCGTCCACCACCTCAGGGGCGCTCCAGTAGCGACGGCCGAGTTCGCGCCAGCATTGGCCTGGCTTCTCGCCCCCCAAAGTCAAAGTTTGGCCTGAGCTCTGAGCCGGTGTTTGGGCCGATTGCCACCACCAAGCGCCGCAGCGGGGCGTGAGCACCGTGGGCACGCCTTGCTCGACATACCTGGCCATGACCTTGGGGTGCGGGTGCCCATAAGCATTGCGTGCACCCACCTGAACCACGGCCACCTGGGGCTGCACGGCCTGTAAAAAGGGCAAGGTCGATGAGGTTTTGCTGCCATGGTGCGGCACCAGCAGCACTTCGCTGGCGAGGCCTTCTGGCCCCTCGCGGGCGACCAACTCGGCCTCTTGCGCGGTCTCGATGTCCCCCGTGATCAACACCTGTCGGCCATGAGCGCGCACGCGCAGCACGCAGGACATCTCGTTGTCGCGCCGGGCCTCACCCTCGGTGCGCACCGCTTCGAAGGGGTGGATGATGTCAAAGCGCACGCCGTCCCACACCCAGCTCTGCCCGGCTTCGCAGGGCGAGTGCTCGGGCACATGGCCCCAGGCATCGGGTGTGCGGCGCAAGGGGTCGCCAGCCGTCAAAGAGCTGCGCATGGCCTGCACGGGCAGTGTTTTGAGCAGCGTGGCAGCGCCGCCGGTGTGGTCGGCATCGCCATGGCTGAGCAGCAGCACGTCCAGGCCATGCACACCCGCAGCGCGCAACAAGCCCGCCAGCACACGGCGGCCGGCGTCGTCGCCATTTCGGCTGACGGGGCCGGTGTCGAACAAAAGCGAATGGCGGGCCGTGCGCAGCAACACAGCGCTGCCCTGCCCCACGTCAGCGGCCATGACATCCAGCTCGCCCTCGGCGGGTGGCGGCAAGGTCTGGCTCAGCGAGGTGGACCACACCAAGGGCAACAGCAAGGGCACAGCCCACAAGCGGCAGCGCCAATTCAAAGGTGCCAGCAACCAGGCGCCGCCCAGCACCGCCAAGGCTGCGGCCCAGGCGCTCACAGCAGGCACCTGCCATTGCCCCCAGGGCCACATGGCCACGGTGTGCAGGCTGTCCAGCGTCCACAACATCAAGGTTTGCAAAGGGCGCCAGAAGCCCTGAAACACCAGGCCCAGCATGGCCAGCGGCGTGAGCACGGCAGTGAACCAGGGGATGCACACCAGGTTCACAGACAGCCCCAACACGGACACCGATTGAAAAAACACCAGCGACAAAGGAGCCAGCCCCACGGTGGCCAAACGCTGGGTGCGCCAAAGCTCCACAGCCGCGTGTCGCCACTGCTCGATGCGGCCAGAGCCGGGCACCTCCAGGGTGTCCGCGCCACCCCACATCAACACACCCACCGCCACGAAAGACAACCAGAAACCCACCGACACCAAGGCCCAGGGGTCCAGCGCCGTGACCACCACCGCGGCCAGCAGCAAGCTCAAAGGCCAAGGCCAACGTCGGCCGGTGCTGCGCAGAATCACCACCACCGCCAGCATCCACACCGTGCGTTGAGCGGGCACGCCCCAACCTGCCAGGAGCGAATAAAGCACCGCGCCGGCCACAGTGCCCCAGCGCGCCACGGCAGGCGCCGGGCACCACTGCATCAAGGTGACCGAGCGGCGCCACAGCCAGCCCAGCAAGCCTCCGCACATCGCGCCCATCATCGTGATGTGCAGCCCTGAGATGGCGGCCAAGTGGGCCGTGCCTGTCAAACGAAGGGTGTCCCAATCAGCTCGGGAGATGGCGCCTTGCTCACCGATGGTCAAGCCGCGCACCATGCCAGAAACGCGCTCATCGGGCACGCCCGCCAGGATGCGCTGGCGCCATCGGGTGCGCCAGCGCTCGACCATGCCTGGCGACCAAGGCGTGGTGGCACGCAACAACTGCGGCGAAGCGCCATGGGCATCGACCTTCCCCACCGCCCGCACGCCTTGCTCCCACAGCCACAGGTCGAGGTCAAACCCGCCAGGGTTGCTCAAACCGCTGGCCGCCTGCATCTCCACCGGCCAGCGCCAGAGTTCGCCGGGCATGGGCTCGGGCATCTCAGGGCCCAGGCGCACGCTCACCCAGCGCGGTGTGACTCGTTCAGCAGGCACGCCATCCATGCGCCAAGCATCGCCTGCGGACCATCGCCGCTCGCCCACCTGCCAGCTTTGCACCTTCACTTTGACCGTCCAACCCCAGTCCTGCTTGCCAGGCATTTCAGCGACCTGGCCCGTCAACCAGACGGCTGGGCCTTGCGGCGCGCCACGGCGGCGCTTTCGGGGCCGGCCCTCGTTGTTTGTGGCCTCGGCATCGGCACCACCGTCCATCGTGGCCAGGTCACCCAAGGCCAGCGAAGCTTGCGCAGGCCAGACCTGATCAAGCCTCTCGAGGGCCTGCCACTGAGCCACGGCCCAGCCCAAGGCGCCGGCAAGCAGGCATGTCAGGCCCAGGCGCATCCGAGCTCTGGCAGTCGCCTTCCCTTGCACAAACCACGCAGGCACCCCAGGCACACGCCTCAGGCCAGCCAGCACCCACTCGCGCCCACGCGGCCAGACCCAGCCCAGCAACGGCAGACACACCATGCCCAGCACCCAAGGCAGGCTCGACCTCGAAAGCTCTCGTTGCTGCAATTGCACGGCGATGCCGGCCAGCCAGGCCAACATCACCGCAGCCCAATGGATGGCCATGAACCGCGTCCCTGATCGTTGATGTCATGGGGCTTGATTGCCCCGCCTGCATCGTTGGCAGGCCTTGCAAGTGTAGGATGCCGACTCATCGCCAAACCCTGCGCCAGACCACCCACAAGGGGGCATTGGCATGGGCCACCTGGCTTGAATTCGACCCCTCATTCACACCGCACGATCTGCCA
>JBEANX010000316.1:0-9849 GCA_041165245.1 Pseudomonadota bacterium | reverse complement strand
AGCATCGAGTTCCCGCAAACGCCCAAGTTCTACGCCCTGCAAACGCAAGACGGTGTGCCCTACTCGCACATTGCCACCTTGCATGGCCGCGACGTGCTGGCCACCACTGTGCTGCAGACCTGCATCCGCTACGAGAGCCGCAAGAAGACTTGCCAGTTCTGCAGCATTGGCCAGTCGCTGGCCGCTGGCCGCACCATTGCCCGCAAGACGCCTGAGCAACTGGCCGAGGTGGCCAAGGCGGCGGTGGTGCTCGATGGCGTCAAGCACATGGTGCTGACCACGGGCACACCCAATGCCACCGACCGAGGCGCGCAGATCCTGGTGGACAGCGCCCGCGCCATCCGAGCGGCCGTGAACATCCCCATCCAAGGCCAATGCGAGCCGCCCGATGACGACGCTTGGTTTGAGCGCATGCGCGATGCCGGCATCGACACGCTGGGCATGCACCTTGAGGCTGTCACGCCTGAGGTGCGCGCGCGCATCATGCCGGGCAAGGCCAGCGTGCCTTTGTCGCGCTACATGAGCGCCTTTGAAGCGGCCGTGAAGGTGTTTGGCCGTGGCCAGGTCAGCACCTACATCCTGGCTGGCTTGGGCGACACCCCTGAGGCCATCTTGGCCATGAGCCAGCAGTTGCTTGACCTGGGCGTCTATCCCTTCGTGGTGCCCTTTGTGCCCATCAGCGGCACACCGCTTGAAGGCCACCCTGCGCCCGATGCGGCTTTCATGAAAAGCATCTTGCAGCCCCTGGGTGCCATGGTGGCCCAGGCGGGCTTGCGCTCCACCGACATCAAGGCGGGCTGTGGCAAGTGCGGCGCTTGTTCGTCCTTGTCGATGTACGAAGCCTGAGCCCCACCAAAGACGTCAAGCCGCAACGCTGCCAGCCACAGGAATCAAACCATGCAAACGCTTTCAGCCTCCAGCCTGATCCCATCCACAACGCAGGCTATGTCGGCGCCTGATTGGAGCGACCACTGTTGCGAGCCTGCATCCCGCTATGTGCCCACCGAGTTCCGCATCAAACAGGCCACGCAGGCCTGGGAGCGCCGTGAGGCGCACGCCTTGCGGCGCGCCGTGTTCTGTGTGGAGCAAGGCGTGTTTGTGGGCAGCGATGTGGATGCCATCGACGCTAAAGCTCAATTGCTGGTGGCCTGCTCCTGCGTGGCCGGTGATTGCGACCAGGTGGTGGGCACGGTGCGCATCCATGAGGCCGAGCCCGGCGTGTGGTGGGGCTCGCGCCTGGCGGTGCACCCATCCTTCAGGGAGCATGGCTTGTTGGGCTCGACCCTGATCAAGCTGGCCGTGGGCATGGCCCATGCACAAGGCGCTCATCAGTTCTGGGCGCATGTGCAAGGCCAGAACGTGCCTTTGTTCGAGCGCTTGAATTGGCGCCTGGAGAGCGAGGTGCTGCTGCATGGTCGCCCACACGGCCTCATGCAGGCCAGCCTGGCGCACTACCCGCCTTGCCACACGCCTGAGTGGGGCCATGTGACGGTGCCTGGCGCCACGCGCCGCGCCCAGCCTCAAGCCAAGGCGCATGCATGAACACCGCCACGCCCAACCCCATCGACTTGCAGGCGCTGGTGACCGCCTTGCGCGCCAGCCGGGGCTTTGCCCACAAGCGCGACATCAGCGATGTGGTCACCGCACTGAGCCAGGCCTTGCCCGGTGGCCTGCGCGACACCGTGGTGGGCGCGCCCAGTGATGGCCTGGGTGCGACACCCAGCGGTGTCTTGCTGGGCGACGACTGCGCGGCCATCCCCGATGGCGACGGCCACTTGCTGTTTGCCATCGAAGGCCTGGTGGAAGACTTTGTCGAGCAGATGCCCTGGTTTGCAGGCTACAGCGGCGTGATGGTCAACCTCAGCGACATCGCTGCCATGGGCGGGCGCCCCATCGCCGTGGTCGATGCCTTGTGGAGCGCCAGCCAGCAAGAAGCTGAGCCCGTGCTGCAAGGCATGGCTGCCGCTTCCAGTGCTTATGGCGTGCCCATCGTGGGCGGGCACAGCAACAACCGCGCGCCCAAGGGGCAGCTGGCCGTGGCCGTGCTGGGTCGCGCCAAACGCTTGCTGTCGAGCTTTGCCGCCCAGCCCGGTGATGCATTGCTCATGGCCGTCGACCTGCGCGGCCAGTGGCAAGCGCCCTACCCCTTTTGGAACGCCTCCACCACGGCTCCCGCCGAGCGCTTGCGCGCTGATCTGGCCCTGCTGCCTGACATCGCCGAAGCCGGCGAATGCTGTGCTGCCAAAGACATCAGCATGGCCGGTGTGCTGGGCACAGCCCTGATGCTGCTGGAATGCTCTGGCGTGGGCGCCACGGTGGACCTGTCTCGCCTGCCCTGTGCACCTGGCCATGCGCCTGCCGACGGCATGGAGGCCTTCCTGCGCTGGCTCAACGCCTTTCCCAGCTTTGGCTACTTGTTGAGCGTGGCACCCGATCAGGTCGAGGCCGTGCGAGCGCGCTTCCAACAGCGTTGCATCGCATGCGAGGCCATCGGTGAGGTCCAGGCGCACCATCAGCTGCGCATGGTGATGGGCGATCAGGCCCATGACGGTGTGGCGAACCACAGCGCTGTGCTGTGGGACTTGGAGGCCGAGCCCTTCATCGGCGCTCGAATCCCTGCGTCCGAATTGCCTGTACTGCCCACCATGCCCTGCACCACAGACCCGGCACCCACCTTGCAGGAGGCCGCATGAGCGCTGCATCCCACCCCTTGCGCATTGGCTTGCTGATGCATTCGCTCAACCCGCGTGGTGGCGTGGTCCACACCCTGGAGTTGGCCGATGCCTTGTGCGAGCGGGGCCACGAGGTCACGGTGTTTGCGGCGGCCAAGCCTGGCCAGGCCTTGTTTCGCAGCACGAAGGCGAGACTCAGCGTCGCGCCATTGAGCCCGCATGAGGCAGGCTTGGTGCCCATGGTGGCTGCCCGTCGCGATGCCTTGGTGTCCCACCTGCGAGACCTGCCTGAGCTGGCCGACTTTGAGGTGCTGCACTCGCAAGATGGCATCACCGCCAATGCCCTGGCCACGCTCCAAGAGCAAGGGCGCATCAAAGGCTTCGTGCGCACCGTGCACCACCTGGATGACTTCAGCGATCCCACCTTGCGTTACTGGCAGGCCCGTGGCGTTCGTTCGGCCAGCCAAGTGCTGTGTGTGAGCCCCTCGTGGCAGGCCACCTTGCAGCATGACTGGGGCATCAGCGCACAGGTGGTGCACAACGGCGTCAACACCCAGCGCTTCACGCCACACACCAGCCCTGAGGACACGACCCTGCTGCATGGCCTGGGCGTGCCCTTGGAAGGCCCTGTATGGCTCTCGGTGGGCGGTGTGGAAGAACGAAAAAACACCACCCGTCTGCTGCTCGCTTTTGCGCAGGTCCAGGCCACTCGCCAGGCCTGGCAGTTTGCTGGGCAACTGATCATCGCGGGTGGCGCAAGCCTGCTGGACCACGATGCCTACGGCCAGCAGTTCAAGGCCGCGCTGGCCGCCTTGCCGTCTGATGTGCAAGCGCGCGTCATCGTGACCGGGCCACTCCCAGATGCATCGCTGCCCGCCTTGTACCGCCGGGCCACGGCCCTGGCCATGCCATCAACGATGGAGGGCTTCGGCCTGGTGGCGCTCGAAGCCCTGGCCTGTGGCACACCGGCCATCGTCTCGCGCATCTCGCCCTTTGTGGACCACTTCGCACCGCATGAGGTGCTGTGGGCCGACCCCACCAGCACCACCAGCATCGCCCAGGCCTTGAACGACAGCCTGAATGAGGCCAAGCGCCAGCCCATCTTGCAGGCAGCCCTTGGCGTGTGTGCCCGCTTCGCTTGGGCTCACAGCGCCGCCCGCCATGAGGCGCTTTACCGCGCCATGCACAGTTTGCAGATGCTGGGTCAGCCCAGTGCTGCGCCCGCATCCCTTGCCCCCTTCCGTGAATCTTCCCATGCCTGAAATGCTTTTCAAGGTGCGCTGGCCCGACCAGCAAGACAGCACCTGCTACTCGCCCTCGCTCATCGTGCAGGACTACCTCACGCCCGGCACCAGCTACCCGCTCGATGACTTCCTGCAGCGCGTGCATGAAGCTCTGGAGATCGCCTCAGAGCGCGTGCGAGCCAAGTACGGCTTTGCCTGCTCACGCGCCATGGACCAGTGGGCCGAGATCGACGCCACCGCCCAACGCTTCAAAGACCAGCCTGGCGCGCAAGTGCACGTCATCGGCTTTCACTGACGGATCGGAACGAACATGAACACCCTCACAAGCTCACCCGCCACGCCCCACCATAGCGTCATCATCGTGGGCGGTGGCCAGGCCGGCCTCTCGCTGAGCCACTACCTCAAGCAACGCGGCATTGATCACCTCGTGCTGGAAAAGCACCAAGCCATGCACAGCTGGCGCACCCAGCGCTGGGACAACTTCTGCTTGGTCACGCCCAACTGGCAGTGCAAGCTGCCCGGCCATGAATACAGCGGCGATGACCCGCACGGCTTCATGAAGAAAGACGAGATCAATGCCTACCTCTCGGGCTTCTTCAAGGCCGTGAATCCACCCATCCGCGAAGGCGTCACGGTGCGCCAGGTCACGCCCTTGCCGCAAGGCGGCTTCGAGGTGCGGGCCAGCGCCGGTGATGAAGCCTTGCGTTACACGGCAGATCAAGTGGTGGTGGCTTCGGGCGGTTACCACCAGCCCATCATCCCTCGCCTGGCCGAGCGCTTGCCCAGCCATGTCAAGCAACTGCACTCCGAGCAATACCGCAACCCGCAGAGCCTGCCTGAAGGCGGCGTGCTGGTGGTGGGCTCGGGCCAATCGGGCTCGCAGATCGCCGAAGACCTGCACCTGGCGGGCAAGCAAGTGCACCTGGCCGTGGGCGATGCCCCCCGCTGCGCGCGCTTCTACCGAGGCCGCGACGTGGTCGACTGGTTGGCCGACATGAACTACTACGACATGCCCGTGCACCAGCACCCGCTGCGTGAAGGCGTGCGCGACAACACCAACCATTACGTGACGGGTCGCGATGGCGGGCGTGACATCGACTTGCGCGCCTTTGCCTTACAGGGCATGAAGCTTTATGGCCTGCTGCAAGGCTTGCAAGAGGGCCAACTGCAGTTCGCACCGGGTTTGGCGAAGGCCCTGGACCATGCCGATCAGATTTACAACGGCATCAATGTGGCCATTGACAAGCACATCGCCACGCAAGGCATCGAGGCGCCACCGCCTTCGGTGTACGAAGCCGTGTGGTCGCCCGAGCAAGAGGTCAGCGCTTTGGACATCGAGGCTGCAGGCATCACCTCGGTCGTGTGGTGCATTGGCTTTCAGCCTGACTTCCAATGGTTGGACGCACCCGTGTTCAATGGCCGGGGCCAGCCGGTGCATCAGCGTGGCATCACGCAGCAATCGGGCTTGTATTTCCTGGGTCTGCCTTGGCAGTACACCTGGGGCTCGGGGCGCTTCTCAGGCGTGGCGCGAGATGCGCTCTACCTGGCCGAGCAGATCGACGCGGCCTTGCATGGCCGGGTGGAAGGTTTGTCGCTCGGGCAACTGCAAGCCCAGCTGGCTTGATCAGCCTTGTGGACCGTTGTGGTGTGATGGGCTCTGTGCATCTGGCGGCCCGAAAAGCACCCAAGCGAGGCGGGCGACCACGATCACCGGCATCGCCACGCAAAAAGACAGGTTCAGGTAGAGCCAGGCGGGCTTGTCCATGGTGAAGTAGGCCGCTGTCAGGCAAAAAGCCAAAGCCCAGGGGCTGAAGGCCGACAAGGCATGGCCAATGCGCTGCCAACGAGGCATGGGCGCCAGCTCTTGCGGCGAGGCGCCTGTGCCTTGCGGTGCAGGGGCTTGCACGCCTGTGAGGCTGTTCACTGGGTTGGATGGTCGTACCACGTGGGTCTTCCTCTGGTGGTGTCAACAGGGGCCACACATCAAGAGCCTGTGCGGTGGGCCGGCGGTTTCACAGCATTTTGACGCAAGCCGCGCACAAGTGACATCGCCTGAACTAGGGATGCTGGGCTGAGGTTGACGGCCTGCGTCGGGTCTTGTCCGGTCCTTGTCAAATGGACAGCGTTCCGGCGTAGCCGGTCATCTCCAGGTAGCCTGCGCCAACTTCCTGGCCCTGTGCGTTCACAAGGCGACTCATGCCCTCCCAGTAGACAGTGCCGGTGCTGCGGTTGGCGTCGAGCTCCTGCGCATCAAACACGGCGTGCACTTCAAAACGCCCAGCTGGCGTCTGCAGGGTCCATTGCACGGGGTATCGCGCTCCGGTGGCGGGGCTTTGCCAGGTGCGGCCAGGGGTGAATCGAACCTCGCTGGCGGCGAAGGTTTGAATCGAGCGGCCGGGCGCTCGCCAACTGCCTCCGGCCCACACGGTGCTGCCATCCAGGCGGCGCATGCGAAAGGCCATGAGGGCGCTGCCGTCCTTCAGGTTCATGCCGATCCAATCCCAGCCCACCGCGCCAGTGGGCAGGTAGCCATCGCTCCATTCGTGGTCCAGCCAGGCGCGGCCCTGCACCTGGGCAGGTCGGCGCTTGCCCAGCGAGTCCAGGTCGCACTCGCCCTGCACGGCCAGTTGTGGCTGCGAGTAGTAGTGGCTGAAGTGACTGCCCTGCGGGCCCTTGTGCGAGATGCCGCCTTGCCCCTGGGGCATCACCGCCTGGGTGGTGCGCAAACTCAGGGCCAGCTTGAAATCCGTCGCGGCGATCTGGGCGGTGTACACGCTGCCCTCGGCCGTGGCTTGGCGTGACAAGGCCCAATCGCGCAGGTGCACCTTCGTGTCGGTGCTGCTCGCCTCGACCAGGCCCAGGCCCGTGCGGGCCAGGCGTTGCTCATGCCATTGGCGCTTTTGGCTGGGGTCGCTCAAGGCCACATGGGCCATGACCAGGTGCTTGGCGGCCAGGGCGCTGGGATTGCTTTGCGCTGGCTCGATGCGCGAGCGGAAAAACGTGATCTGAAAGCCCATGGGGGCCTGCCACGCAGGGCTTTGCAACTGCCCGGTGATGTACCACCACTCGGTGCGGGCGTCGAGGTGGGCGCCGTGGTCGCGAGGGAACTGCAGGGGCAATGCGGGTGGCGCATCCAAGGCCGCGGGTGGGGTGCTCACCTGCCGACCGGGTGCTTGCGCGTTCACTCGCGTTTGCACTTGCGCCAAGGCGGGCCAGCAAAGGCCGCTGCCCAAGGTCATCAGGGCTTGTCGTCGGGTGTGTGGGGCCATCACCAATCTTCCTTCACGGCCATCACCGCATCACTGCCCGCCGCATGCCGCCCGGCCAGCAAGGCGGTCACGGTGCCCGCGAAGATCACGCCACCACACAGCAGCGCCAGGCGCGGCCAGGGCAGCAGCAAATCCATCGTCCAATGAAAGCTCTGTGGGTTGACCACTTTGACCAGCACCACGCTCACCGCCAGGCCCAGCGCGAGGCCCAGCAAGGCGCCAATGCTGCTCAGCGCCAGGCCTTCGCCACCCACGGTGGCCAGGATCTGCCCACGCGTGAAGCCCAGGTGGCGCAGCAAGCCGAACTCCTTGCGCCGCGCCAGCACCTGCGCCGAAAAGCTCGCTGCCGTGCCAAACAGCCCGATGCCAATGGCCACGGCCTGCAGCCAGTAGGTCACTGCAAAGCTGCGGTCAAAGATGCGCAGCGTGGTCTCTCGGATCTGCCGGGGCTCTGCAAACTCGATCAGCTCACCGGCCAGGCCGCTCTGGCTGGTGGCCTGGCGGATGCCTGCTTCGACCGCGTCGGTGCGGCTGCCCGGGGCAAGCCACAGGGCCAGGTCGTTGATGCGGGTGTCGCCGGTGAGGCGCTGGTAGTCAGCCTCGTCCATGACGATGGCGCCTTGCTGGCGGGCGTAATCGCGCCACACGCCACGCACCAGGGCATGCACCGCGGGTTGGCCTGGGCGCAAGGGCAGGGCCAGGGTCTGGCCCAGGCGGGCGCCGTGCAAGTCCACCATGGCCTCGCTCACGTAGATGCTGACCACACCGCTTTGGGCCGGCACCAGGTTGCCCACCAAGGGCAGGCTTTTGCTGGGGTCGGCCAAGGGACGCGAGATCAAGGCCACCTCGCTGAGCTGCGCGTTCAGGCGCAAGCTGGTGATGCGCAGGCCATGCACACGGGTCACGCCGGGCACCTGGGCCAGGCCTTGGAGCAAAGCTGGGTCAAAGTGCAGGGCTTCGCTGCCACCGCCGCTGCTGTTGGTGGCACGGGCGTACAAGTCAGCGGGCAAGATGGTGTCCAGCCATTGCGTGACCGAGCCTCGAAAGCTGCCCACCATCACCGTCAAGGCCACCGACAGGCTCAGGCTGGCCACCACGCCGGCCATGGCCACCGTGGCGGTGTGGCGCATGCGCCTTGCGCGCTCCAGGGCCAGCAAGGCCGCGGGCTGTCTTGGTGCGGGCAGGCGCTGCAGCACCAGGCCCACCACCAGGGGCACGCTCACGATGCCGCCCATGAGCAGGGCGGCCACGCTCAGGTAGGCCCACAGCGGCACCCCGTTGATGGCGGGCAATTGCGCCAGGCCCAGGCCAGCCAGCATCAGCAAAGGGCCCAGCCAGGGCCAACCGCTTTGCCCCATGGCATCCCCCAAGCCTTTGAGGGCTTGTGCAGGTGCCAGGCGCTGAGCAGTGCGGGCGGGCACCCAGCCACCCAGCATGGCCGCCAGCACGCCCAGCACGCCATACAACAGCGCCGCCCAAGGCGACCAATGCAAGCTGGGCGTGATGCCGGGGAAGTAGCCACCGCCCAAGTCACCCGAGAGCAAGCGCAAGGCAAGTGCCGCCAGCCCCGTGCCCAAGGCCAGGCCCAGCACCGAGCCCACGGCACCCATCACGGCTGATTCCGCCAAGACCAAGGCCAGGCGCTCTCGGCTGCTCAGGCCCAGCACGCCCAGCAAGGCCAGTTGCTGCTGGCGTTTGGCCACCGAGAGCGACAAGATGGAGAACACCAAAAAGCCACCCGTGAACAGCGCCACCAGGGCCAGCACCGTGAGGTTCACCCGGTAAGCGCGTGAGACGTTCGAGACGCGCTGCGTGGCGTCTGAAGCGGTGTCTGCCACCACCCCCGCGGGCAAATGCAGCGAGGCCAGCACCGTGGCGGCCTGCGCGCCCGGCGCCAGTTGCACGTCCACCCGGGTGATTTGCCCCAGCGTGCCCAGCGTGGCTTGCGCCGAGCCAATGTCCATCACGCCCAAGGCCTCGTTGCCACCCGCCACACTGCCCACCACGCGCAATGGCTTGAAGGCCAGGCCGCTTTGCACCTGCAGGCTTTCGCCCGGCTTGACGTTGAACTGCCGCTGCGCCTTGGCATTGAGAAAAATGCTGTCAGGCGCGAACACATCCAGGCGATCCACCCCCTGGGCCAGTTGCGGCATCAACTGGGGCGACAAAGGCCCCGACACCATGGCGTCCAAACCCAGCACCTTCAGGGGCAGGCGCTTGCCCTGGGCATCACGGGCCAGGGTCTGCACCTCGATGATGGGGCTGGCCAGCTTGACCTGCGGGTGTTGCGCCACCTGCGCATACACACCCTCGGCCAAACCACCGCTGGCCGAGCGCAGGCTCAAGTCAGCCTGGCCATTGACCGAGCGCACCGCGGCGCTGAACTCGCTCAGCGCCGATTCATTGATCAGGTGCACCGAAAACGCCAAGGCCACGCCCAGCAAGACGGCCAGCACCGCCGTGCCGTGGCGCACGCCATGGTGGCGCAGCTCCTGCCAGGAGAACTGGCGCAGCAAGGACCACAGCACTTGGGCAGAAGATGACGCGAGGTGCGCGCGCGCTGCCGACTCAGCCGACATCGTGCAGCCCGTGGCGTGTCAGGCGCAAGATGCGGTCGGCCCGCCGCGCGGCCGAGGGTGAGTGCGTGACCATCACACAGGCCGC
>JBEANX010000315.1:0-4000 GCA_041165245.1 Pseudomonadota bacterium | reverse complement strand
CCAGCAAGAAGTTGAACTCTTCAACGCGGCGTTCTCGCAGCAACTGCCGGTGCTGCTGAAGGGGCCCACCGGCGTGGGCAAAACCCGATTTGTGGAGCACATGGCCGAACGCCTCCAAGTGCCCTTGATCACCGTGCCCTGCCACGAAGACCTGACCGCCTCTGACCTGGTGGGCCGCTACCTGCTGCAAGGCAACGAGACCGTCTGGGTCGATGGGCCCTTGACCCGCGCCGTGCGTGAAGGTGCCATCTGCTACCTCGATGAGGTGGTCGAGGCCCGTGCCGACAGCGTGGTGGTGCTGCATCCCTTGATGGACCACCGCCGCGAGCTGCACATCGAACGACTGGGCCAGACCCTCACGGCCCCGCCCCATTTCATGTTGGTGATGTCTTACAACCCTGGCTACCAGAGCCTGCTCAAGGACCTCAAACCCTCCACCCGCCAACGCATGGTGGCGCTGGATTTTGATTTCCCACCACCGGCTGTTGAGCGGCAAATTCTGAGCGAAGTGCATGGCATCGCCCCCACGCACGCTGACCAACTGGTGCGCCTGGCTCAGGCCATCCGCCAGTTGCAGGAGCCGGGCCTGGCCGAAGCCGCCTCCACCCGTGCCCTCGTGGCAGCGGGCAAGCTCATCAAGGCCGGTCTGCCGCCTCGGCAGGCTGCGCATGCGGCCATGGCTTCCCCCCTGTCCGACGACCAGAACATGGTGCGCCAACTGGCCAGCCTGATCGACACCTACCTGGCGTGAGCAAAAGCTTGGAAAACGCGCCTCAGCCAGGCCAAGCGGCGCCAGACTTCGCCAGCCTGAGCTTGCTGGCCAGTGCCGTGACGGGGCAAACCCTCGTCGTCTTGCCCGCCAAAGAGGGCGAGCGAGCCCACGCCAGCGGCCAGGAAATCAGCCTCGACGCGACCGAGTTGAGCGACCTGGGCAAAGCCAGACAGGCCGTGTTGACGCAGGCCGTGCTGCTCAGCATGGGCAGCCTGACCGAGCCCGGGCTGATTCGCCTCATGGGCAAAGGCCGCGCCTGCCAACGCTATTTGCAATGGGAGCTTGCTCGAGCCCTGAGCGTGTTGGGCGAGCGCCTGCCAGCCAGCATCGAAGCGATCTTGCGCACCTGTGCCGCCAGGGACGTGCCCACCAACGCCGAGCAGTCGCTGGACTGGGCCCTGCAAAGCGAGCGAATCGTCAGCAGCCAACAGGCATGGCCGCACCACCTGGGCATCGTCAAACCCTCGCGTGTGGCTTGGCAGATCCTGCGTGGCAAGCAGGACACGCCCGACGTGGCCACGGCCGATCAACCGCCCTCCTTTCACAAGCCACCAAAGAACGACGACGACGACGGCACCGAAGACGAACTGGCCAACCGAGTGATCCGTCTGTTTTCAACGCCACTGGGAGGCGGCACCATTGGCCATGTGTTCATGCAATTGCTGGGCTTTGGGCCATCGCCACCACAAGGCAACAAAGGTGGCAAGTCGAACGACGGCGCCAACACGCTGGCCGGCCAGCACAATGTGCTGCTGCCCCCCAGTGAAGACGCTGAGCAGTTGAGCGCGGCAGATCACGACCGGGCAAGCGCTTCACTGGATGCATCACCTGACCGCCGCTCTCATCACAGCCGCATGGTGAAGTACCCGGAGTGGTTTGAAAGCGATGGCAAGCACCGCCGCCACTGGGTCAAGGTGCAAACCTTCACGGCCACGACGACACCACCGACCAGCGCCGAAGGCCTACCCAAGCCTGCCCGGCTGGTGAATGCATCAGGCCCCATGGTGCGCCGGCAGATGGCCCGCATCGGCCTGGAGTTCCAGCGCCACCGTGCCCAGCCCGAGGGCCAGGACTTCGACCTGGACGCACTGATCACGCACGCCGTCGAGGGCCGCCAAGGCAGCGACGCAGCGCGCTTGTACAAGGCCACGCGACGCACCAAGCGCGAACTCTCGATCATGGTGGTGCTCGACATCTCTCATTCCACAGGCGATCACAACGAAGCGGGCGTCCGCATCCTTGACCAGCAGGTCGCCGTGGCCAGGGAGATCGTGCGGGCCAGCGCGCAGTTGGGCGATCAGGTGGGCGCTTTTGCCTTCCATTCCTGGGGACGGCAACTGGTGAACTGCATCGACATCAAACGCATGGACGAACGCATGAGTGGCCAGGTGGAGCACCGCTTCGACGCCCTGCTCCCCTCGGGTATGACACGAATCGGTGCCGCCATCCGTCACGCCACTGCCAGGCTCGATCACGAAAAGAGCCATTCGCACCGGCTGATGGTCTTGCTGTCGGATGGCTTTGCCTATGACGACGAGTACGAAGGCATGCATGCCCGCGCGGACACCGCCCAAGCCTTGCGAGAGGCACGACAGGCCGGCATCGGCTGCGTGTGCCTGAACATCGGCAGCCCGCAAGACGACGTGGTGCTCAAGCAGTTGTATGGATCAGCAGCCTACCTGCGCTGTGCTGACACCACGCGTGCCGTGCCCGCCTTGAGACGGCTGATGAGGCACGCCATGACAAGCGCTGCGAAGCGACTGGCGCCGACACCCTCACGCGCATGAAGGTGCCGCCTGGCACTTCCAATGGGGTCAGCGCATCTTGAGCTGAGCCACCCGGCTCATGGCCAGGCCTGCCGCAGCCGTGCGCGTCTCCACGCCCAGCTTGGCAAAGATGTGCTCCAGCTGCTTCTTGACGGTGGCAGGGCTGCTGCCCAGGATCTCGCCGATGTCGCGGTTGGTCTTGCCCCGCACCACCCAGTACAACACTTCGCCTTCACGGGCGGTGAGCTTGAACTCCTGGGTCAGTGCGTCGATGGCGGCCTGGTCGGAGGTTTCGCGCATCACCAGCAGCCATTCGTCGTCGCCCGTGGGCTCATGCAGGGCAAAGCTCAATCGCTTACCACCCTGGTTGACCATCCATTGCGGAATGCTGGCGGCGGCCACGCCGGTCTGCACGGCTTCAAGCACGTCCTTGGCGGCTTGCGGTGCCACTTGCTGTAACCACTCGGCCAACTCAGCGGGCGCCACTGATTCAGGCGTGTCAAACCAGGCTTGCAAGAGCTTGCGGGCCAGAGGCGTCTGCCAGAGCACGCGGCCATCGCTCACCCGCACCGTCAGTGAAGCGTGTCCGAAGGCATCGAGTGCGTTGCGGGCCTGGCTGGCCTGGCGGGCACTTTGCATGTGGGCTTCGATGCGCGCCATGACCTCGCGCGGGCGGATGGGCTTGACCACGTAGTCCACCCCGCCGGCCTGAAAGGCCGCCACCACGTGCTCGGTCTCGCTCAGGCCCGTCATGAAGACGATGGGGATGTGGCTGGTTTCGGCCTGTGCCTTCAGCCGCCGGGCCACTTCGAAGCCATCCATGCCGGGCATGATGGCGTCAAGCAAGATGATGTCGGGCACGGCCTGCGCCGCGCGCTGCAGGGCTGCCTCGCCGTGTGTGGCCACCAGCACCGTGTATCCAGCCTCGTCGAGTGCGTCATGCAGCAGCGACAGGTTGTCGGGCACATCGTCAACGATGAGCACAACGTCGGTGCGGCTTCGGTCGAGGCTCTCGAACATGGCGGTTTACTGCTGGCTGGGCATGGGGGAGGTCGGGCCCGATTGTGCACCTTTGGCCGCCACAGCCGATGCAATGGCCTGCGCCAGGGCATCGAGCTGGAACTGACGGGCCATCTGCCGCAGGCGCGACACGAAGGCTTCGCAGGCCGGCTCGGTGCTGGCAATGCGGTCCAATGCCTTGTGAACGCCGCGGACATAGCCCGCGTGGACCTGATCATCCAGCTCCTGCAAAGCCTCCAGACTGGGCAAGGCCTCTTGCTCCATCGAGACCGGTGACGAGGCTTGCGACGTGCCAGGCGCCATGCGCTCTGCCTCGATCCACTGCAGCTGCAGGCGTTTGCCCAGCCAGTCCAGCAACTCCGGCACCCGCACCGGCTTGACGATGAAGTCCTCCGGCGTGATGCCCACGTCGTTGTCCAGCCCCTTGTCAAAGGCATTGGCC
>JBEANX010000314.1:0-18117 GCA_041165245.1 Pseudomonadota bacterium | reverse complement strand
ATGGGGATCAGGCTCAACAAGCGTTTGCGGCTTGGCTCAGCCTTCATCAGCACCCAGGCCAAGGCCGTGACCAGAAACGGTTGCATGCCAGGCAGCAAGATGGCGCCGTGTGCAGCGGGCGCGTGCTTGAAGCCCGCGTACACCAGCACCAGAAAGGCCAGGCCACCGGTGGCGGCCATGAGCCACAGCCTGGGCTGCAGCCAGGTTTTGAGCGGGATGTTCCAGCAAAACGGCAGCAAGATCAGGCTGCCCGTGCCCAGCCTCAGGGCAATGATGTCCCACGAGGTGAGGCCGGTTTTGCCGCCCAGGCGCGAGAGCAGGATGAACCCAGCCCAGATCACCACCGTCGCCAACGCCGCCACGTAGCCTTGCAGGGCCGATGGCACTGGCGAGGCAGCAGTTGGCTTGGGTGGGTTCAATGGGTGCCGATCAGCTGATCTGGTGAGCCACGGCCACGGCCGTCATGTTGACGATGCGGCGCACGGTGGCCGAAGGCGTCAGGATGTGCACCGGCTTGGCAGCGCCCAGCAGGATGGGGCCCACTGTCACGCCCTGGCCGCCTGTCATCTTGAGCACGTTGAACAAGATGTTCGCGGCGTCCAGGTTGGGGCAGATCAGGATGTTGGCCGTGCCTTGCAGCGTGCTGTCAGGCAAGAGCTTGTTGCGCACCGATTCGCTCAAGGCGGCGTCGCCCTGCATTTCGCCATCGGCGGGGATGTGGGGCATGCGCTTGACGAAAATGTCGCGCGCCTGGCGCATCTTCTTGGCCGAAGGGCGGTTGCTGGAGCCAAACATCGAGTGCGACAAGAAGGCCACGCGCGGAGGCAGGCCAAAGCGCTGCACTTCTTCCACCGCCAGGGTGGCGATGTCGGCGAGCTGCTCGGCGCTGGGGTCTTCGTTCACGAAGGTGTCGGCGATGAACAGGTTGTGCTGGTCCAGGATCAGGGCGTTCAGCGCGGCCAAGCCGTGGGCCTCAGGGCGCGTGCCGATCACGTCACGGATGTGATCCAGGTGGAAGTCATAGCGGCCAATGACGCCGCAGATCATGCCGTCGGCATCGCCCATCTTGACCAGCATGGTCGCGATCAATGAGTTGGAGCGGCGCAGCACCACCTTGGCCAGGTCAGGGCTGATGCCGTCGCGGGCGCGCAGCTTGTGATAGGCCTCGACATACTGCTTGAAGCGGTCGTCCTTGCCTGGGTTGACGATTTCGCAGTTCACGCCGTCTTGCAGGCGCAAACCGGCACGTTCGATGCGCGTGGCGATCACGTCAGGGCGGCCCACCAGGATGGGGCGGGCCAGGCCTTCGTCGACCACCACTTGGGCGGCGCGCAGCACGCGTTCGTCTTCACCTTCGGCATAAGCGATGCGCTTGGAAGAAGCCTTGGCGGTTTCAAACACAGGGCGCATGAACAGGCCGGTGTTCGACACAAACTGCGACAGCGAATCGCGGTAAGCGGCCAGGTCCTTGATGGGGCGAGCGGCCACGCCTGATGCGGCAGCGGCTTCGGCCACGGCCGGCGCGATGCGCAGGATCAAACGCGAGTCAAACGGCGTGGGGATCAGGTAATCGGGGCCGAAGCGCAGCTCGCGGCCGGGGTAGGCGGCAGCCACTTCGTCGGAAGTCTCGGCCTTGGCCAGGTCAGCGATCTGGCGCACGCAGGCCAGCTTCATGGCTTCGGTGATCTTGGTGGCGCCGCAATCGAGCGCGCCACGGAAGATGTAGGGGAAGCACAGGACGTTGTTGACCTGGTTGGGGTAGTCCGAGCGGCCCGTGGCGATGATGCAATCAGGGCGGGCGGCCTTGGCCACCTCAGGGCGGATCTCAGGCTCGGGGTTGGCCAGCGCCAGGATGATGGGCTGGCGGGCCATGGTCTTGACCATCTCGCCCGTGACCACACCTGCGGTTGAGCAGCCCATGAAGACGTCGGCGTCTTGCATGACGTCGGCCAGCGTGCGTGCGCTGGTGACCTGGCAGAAGCGCTGCTTGGACTCGTCGAGCTTGCCTGACAGGGCGTCGGCACGCTCGCTCTGGATCAGGCCCTTCGAGTCACAAACGAAGATGTTCTCGCGCTTGACGCCGAGGCCCACCATCACGTCCAGGCAAGCGATGGCCGCAGCACCCGCGCCCGACACCGCCATCTTGACGCTGCCGATGTCCTTGCCCACCAATTCCAGGCCGTTGAGCAGGGCGGCGCTGGAGATGATGGCCGTGCCGTGCTGGTCGTCATGGAACACGGGAATGTTCATGCGGGCCGAGAGTTGCTTCTCAATGTAGAAGCACTCGGGCGCCTTGATGTCTTCCAGGTTGATGCCGCCCAGTGTGGGCTCCAGGGCCGCGATGATCTCGACCAGCTTGTCCGGATCGCGCTCGGCCAGTTCGATGTCGAACACGTCGATGCCGGCGAACTTCTTGAACAGGCAACCCTTGCCCTCCATCACCGGCTTGGAGGCCAGGGGGCCGATGTCGCCCAGGCCCAGCACGGCCGTGCCGTTGGTGATCACCGCGACCAGGTTACCGCGCGAGGTGTAGTCGGCAGCCAGGCTGGGGTCTTGCTCGATGGCCAGACAGGGGTAGGCCACGCCGGGCGAATAAGCCAGCGACAAGTCACGCTGGTTGGACAGCGGCTTGGTCGGCGAGACCGAAATCTTGCCGCGCGTGGGCAGGCGGTGGTACTCGAAGGCGGCGTCGCGCAGGGTCTGTTCGGCGTCTGACAGCTTGTGGTCGCTACTCATGGCGGGGCAATTCGGGTTTGGGGCAGATGTTTCTGCAGGGGTGGGGATGGTACGCCAAACGTTTTGCATACGCGTGCTGTCACTTTCCCGGGGTTTTGCAGGGCGGTGGCGCGCCCCACTGAAGTCGTTACAAAGTCGCTCAGGGATGCACCTGATCAAGTGGTGGCTTGTTCCGCCGAAGATGCGGCATGACAGAATCAAGTCACGCATGCCTCCGTACTCCACGCCCCGCGAGCTGATGCCCGTGTCTGCCACGGCGTCCTGGAAAGACCGACTCAAAATCGCTTACCACCTGGTTCATGCCAGCGAAGCGTTGGACGGTCCGCAGGCGCGTTACTTCCGTGCCCAGCAGATCCAGTCGGTGCTTCGGCTGCTGCCTTTGGTCATCCTGGGCAATGCGGTCAACTGCGCGGCTCTGGTGGCCTTGTTCTGGGACAAAGTCGCCCCGCACCTCTTGCTCACCTGGGCGGCTTTCGTGGTCGGCGGCTTGACGCTGGGCGGCACCATCTGGCGCGGCATGCTGCGTGGCGGTGCCAAACCCTGGGCCTCGCGCCGATCGCTCAACATGCTGACGCTCCATGTCTGCTTGTTTGCCATGGTGTGGGCCATCATGCCCGTGTCGCAATTCCAAGGTGCTGAGCACCATGCGCAAATGCTGGTGGCCACGGTGGTGGTGGGCATGCTTTGCGCGGGCGGTTTCATTCTGAGCCCTCATGTGGAGGCGGCCTGCGCGCACGTGCTGGTCATCACCTTGGCCTGTGTGGTCGGGCTCTTGATGTCTGATTACGCCCATTTCCCCGCGCTGTGGGCGGTGCTTCTGATCTACGCGGGCACCATGCTGGCCATGGTCACCAGCAGCGCACGGGTGTATTTGAGCCGCGTGCGTGCCGACGCCGAGGCCGAGCGGCAAGCTCAGTTGGTGGATTTGCTGCTCAGGGATTTCGAGGAACACGCCAGTGACTGGCTGTGGGAGGTCTTGGCCGACGGGCGCTTGGGCCACGTCTCCGGCCGCTTGGCGCAATCCCTGCAAACCACGGAGCGCGAGCTGAGCCGGCAGCCATTCGCTGAGTTTTTACGCTCGCGCTTGCCTCCTGGCCGGGCCGATGCCCAGGAAGCGCTCGCACTCCTGGAGCGCTGCCTGCAGCGCCCCAACGCCTTCAAAGAGCTGGAGTTACCCCTGCTGGTGGGGGGCGAGGTGCGTTGGTGTTCTCTCACGGCCAAGCCTTTGCACGACGAGCAGGGCGCGCATGTGGGCTGGCGCGGTGTGGGCTCTGACATCACCCTGGCGCACCGCGCCCGCGAAGAACTGGCTCGGCTGGCCAACGTCGACGCCTTGACGGGCTTGGCCAACCGTTATTGCTTCAACCGCGAGTTGCAGGACGCCTTGTTGCGCGCCCGTGAGCACGGCCGTGAATACGCGCTTTTGTTTGTGGACTTGGACAACTTCAAGACCATCAACGATTCCCTGGGCCATGCCGTGGGCGACAAGCTCTTGCGCCATGTCGGCCAGCGCCTGCGCACCCTGGCTGGCGATGGCCAAGTTTTGGCTCGCCTGGGCGGTGACGAGTTCGCCTTGCTCTTGCCCATGGCGGGCGATGATCTCTGGCTCGATGGTGTGGCTCGCCGCGTGCTGCAGATCATCAGCGAGCCCTTCCAACTGGACGAAGTGCAGGTGGCTGTGCGAACCAGCTTGGGCATGGCCTGCTTCCCACGTGATGGCCAGGACCCAGACCAATTGCTCAAGCGTGCCGACCTCGCCCTGTATGCGGCCAAAGCCGCGGGGCGCAACACCAGCCGCTTCTTTGACCCGGTGTTTGAGGAAAGTGCCAATGCTCGCGTGCGCCTGCAGCAAGAGTTGGGTGCGGCCCTGACGCACGAGCAGTTTGCGGTGGTCTATCAGCCCCAGGTCAACCTGCACTCGGGGCAGGTCACTGGTTTTGAGGCCCTGGTTCGCTGGCAGCACGCCCAGCGAGGCCTGATCGGCCCTGGCGAGTTCATCCCAGTGGCTGAAGAAACGGGCCAGATCGTGCCTCTGGGCACCTGGGTCTTGCGTGAATCGTGCAAACAGGCCATGACCTGGCCTGACCATTTGCGCGTGGCCGTCAATCTGTCAGCCGTTCAGTTCAAAAGCTCTTCGGTGGTGGATCTGGTGGAGCAGGCCTTGCGCGACAGTGGCCTGGCGCCGCATCGCCTTGAGCTGGAGATCACCGAAACCGCCTTGATTGACGATCACGAAGGCGCCCAGGCCACGCTCATGGCCTTGCGCGAGCGCGGCGTGCGGGTGGCCCTGGACGACTTCGGCACCGGTTATTCATCCCTGGCGTATCTGCGGCGATTCTCGATGGACAAGCTCAAGATCGACGGCATGTTCGTGCACCACTTGGCCACCGACCCGGACGCCCAGGCTGTGGTCACCGCCATCATCAGCCTGGCCAAGGCCCTGCGTTTGAGCACCACGGCCGAGTGCGTGGAAACCCCAGAACAGCTCGAGTTGTTGCGCGCCCTGGGCTGCGATGACACTCAGGGTTACCTCTTGTCTCGCCCCTTGCCAGCACAGGATGTTGGGGCTTTTTTGCTCAAGCAGCATGTGGCTTGATCGTTCCATGCGATCCGTTTGCCTGTTCAGGTCAAGGGAACCTCGGTGGTACATTCAGATCCATCAGAATGTCCGCCCAGCATGGACTGGGCTTTTTTGATTCAAACCTGAGGATCTCTCGACATGAAGTGGATGCGTTCGTTGGTCCAGGGCCTGCTGGCCTTGGTGATGCTGGTCAGTGGAATGGCTCATGCCGCGCCTCAGGGGGATTACGTGCTCGGCGCCGGGGACGTGATCAAAGTGAGCGTTTATCAGAACCCCGACCTGTCCATGGAAGTCCGTATTTCCGAAGGCGGTGCTTTTTCTTACCCACTGTTGGGAACTGTCAAAGTGGGCGGCTTGACGATCAGCCAAGCTGAGAAAAAGCTCGCCGACGGCCTGCGCGATGGGAATTTCTTGAAGCAGCCCCAGGTGTCGATCCTGGTGCTTCAGGTTCGCGGTAACCAGGTTTCAGTGCTTGGCATGGTGGCAAAGCCTGGGCGTTACCCCCTGGAGCAAGCCAACACCAAGCTCAGCGAGATGCTGGCCTATGCCGGTGGTCTGGTGGTCGGTGGATCGTCGGACATCGTGGTGGTGATGGGCTCGCGCAACGGCAAGGCATTTCGCAAGGAACTTGATTTCCCCACCATCTTCATGGCCGACACCAAAGTCGATGACATGGTCTTGGAAAACGGCGACATCATCTTCGTGGACCGTTCACCCATCATTTACTTCTATGGTGAAGTGCAGCGTCCCGGTGCCATGCGCCTGGAGCGAGACATGACCATGATGCAGGCTCTGGCCACGGCGGGTGGTATCACCGCTCGCGGTACGGAAAAGGGCATCCGCGTCAACCGACGTGACGCCAACGGGCGCATGCAGGTGTTGGTGATTGGGATGCAAGACAAGCTGCAAAAAGACGACGTGATCTACATCCGCGAAAGCCTGTTCTGAGGCTCTGAGGGGCTTGTGCCCCATCCAACAAAAAAGGCCCCTCGGGGCCTTTTTTGTTGGTGAAAGTATGGCCCTTGTCCAGGTTCAGGCCTTCTTTTCCCACACGGCTGCATAAAAACCGTCCGTGGCGTGCTGATGCGGCCACAGGCGAAGGTGCCCCAACTCGTTCACCAGCGTGTCTGGCTGCTCGACCCCGGCCTGCTTGAGCAGATCCTGGGCGGGCATGGGGGTCAAGTCCTTGTGCGCTTCGCTGAACTGCGCAACCACCACTTCGTTTTCGGCCGGCAAGACGCTGCAGGTGGCATACACCAACCTGCCGCCCGGCTTGAGCAGACGCACGGCGCTGTTCAGAATGGCCAACTGCTTTTCCTGCAACTCGGCCACGGCCTTGGGGCTCTGGCGCCACTTCAGGTCAGGGTTGCGGCGCAGGGTGCCCAGGCCAGAACAGGGGGCATCGATCAGCACGCGGTCGATCTTGCCGCTCAGGCGCTTGATGCGCTCATCGCGCTCGTGGGCAATTTGAGCGGGGTAGACATTCGACAAGCCACTGCGTGCCAAGCGAGGCTTGAGGTTTTCCAGGCGGTGGCCGGACACGTCAAAGGCGTACAGGCGGCCGGTGTTGCGCATCATGGCACCCAGTGCCAAGGTCTTGCCACCGGCACCTGCGCAGAAGTCCACCACCATTTCACCGCGTTTGGCGCCTGTCAGCAGCGCCAACAACTGGCTGCCTTCGTCTTGAACTTCGACATGGCCTTCGGTGTAGAGCGCCATCTTGTTCAAGGCAGGCTTGCCCTCGATGCGGATGCCCACCGGCGAGAAAGGGGTTGGCGTGGCAGGGATGCCAGCGTCAATCAAGGATTGCATCACGGCTTCGCGCTTGGCCTTGACGGCATTGACGCGCAAATCCAGCGGAGCGCCCGCTGAGAAGGTCTCAACCAAGCCCCAGAAGCCTTCGTCACCCAGTTGCTCACGCAGGGGGTTGGCCAGCCAATCCGGCAGGTTGTGCTTGAGCTTTTCGGGCAGCGCGCTGCGGTCGATCTTTTCGGTGCGCTCCAACCAGCCCAGTTCGTCGGCATTGAGTCCGACCTTGAGCACATGGGGCTGGCCTTGCCAGGCCAGCAGCGCCATGCGGCGCTCCACAGGGCCTTGGCCTGATTGGGCAAGGTGCGCCCACAGCAGCTTTTGGCGCAACACGGCATAGGCCGTTTCGGCCAGGGCGTGTCTTTCGCGCTGGCCCAGGGCCTTGTTCTGGCGGAAAAAGTAGGAAACGATGCTGTCGGCCGGGGCGTCGAGCTTGAGCACTTCACGGACGAGTTGCGTCGTGAGGTCGATGAGGGCGTTCGGATGCATGGGGGGGATTATCCCGCGTGCGGCGCCAATGTGGCGGTTTCCACAGGTGTTTGAGTCGATCGTGCCAGGGGCCGGGCTGTGCCATGTCACCGAACATGGCCACCCACTCATGCAAGGTGAGCCACACCGGGTGCTGGTTTTTCACAGGATGGACCAGGCCAAAGGCCACCGTTTCGGTCTCCGCCACGAACGTGCCGAAGAGCCTGTCGAACACGATCAAGGTGCCACCATAGTTGCGATCGAGGTAGCGCTCGTTGCGTCCATGGTGAGCGCGGTGGTGCGAGGGCGTGTTGAACACCCACTCCACCCAGGCGGGCAACTTGCCAACCCACTGGGTGTGGATGAAGAACTGGTAGGCCAAGTTACACGACAAGGCAAGCAGCACCCAGCGCGGCTCAAAGCCCAGCCACACCATGGGCAGGTAGAAGAGCCAGTTGCCTGACAGGCCGTACAACCAGCTCTGGCGCATCGCGGTGGTGAAGTTCATGTGCTCAGAGCCATGGTGCACCACGTGTGCGCACCAGAACCAGCGCACACGATGGCTGGCACGGTGGAACACGTAGTAGCAAAGCTCGACCTCAAGGTACAGCGCTGCGAAGCGCCACGGCGTGATCTCGAATTCCATCAGGCGCCGCTGCCACACCCACTCCATGGCGGGCAGCACCACCCACAGCACAAAGGCGATGTCAACCAGGGTGTAGACGCCACCCAGGTTCAGGCTGATCCAGGTGTCTCGCCATTGGTAAGCGAGCGGGCGGCGTTTGCGAAGCGCCCACCACTCCAGGGCCACGAAGGCCAGGAACACCGGCGTCAACAAAAGGAGCAGGGCATCGGGCCAATCGAGATGGCGCCCAAGAAAGTGCAGCTGCGACTGCAGCGTGGCGGTGTAAGCATGGAACAACAGCATGCAGACATGGTGCGAAGCCTTGATCGTTCCGGCTTGACATCGCCTGACAGAAAATTGACGGATCACGCCATGCTTGCGTTCGGGCTGTCTTCGAATGTCCGGATGGCGTGGCGCGCGCCGTCCGGGCATCATGGCTTTGCTTTTCTTCCATGCCCCATGCCAGCCATCCGTGTTGCCGCCTCTTACGTGCGCTTGTTGTACGAGTACCTCGCTCGCCAAGGGCGTGATGCGGCTGCCTTGCTGGGCCCAGAGCCTGCCCCCAGCGAGCACTTTGTGCCCATGCGGCACTGGCAGGGCATGCTGGCGTGTGTCGACCGCCTGGAGGCTCGGCCTGCCTTGAGCCTGCGGGTGGCCGAATGCATCAGCCCCAGGCATTTCGGGGTGCTGGGCCACGCGGCATTGGCCTGTGCAACGCTGGCCGATACCCTCGCCCGCATGGCGCGCTTTCATGCCTCGGTGTATGACGCCAACCCCGCCAGCGTGTGGCCACAAGCCGATGGCGTCTGCATTGAATGGGGCACCGAGCGTGGACGACCCGGTGCCTTGGTCGATGAAACAGCCATCGCCTCACTCGTTCAGCTGGCCCGCAACATGACCGGGCGCATGGTGCCAGTGCCCTTGGTGGCCTTTGTCAATTCGGCACCAGACGATGTGCGGCCCTATGAGGATTTTTTCGGCGGTCGGGTGCTGTTTGGGCAGCCTTGCACCCGCCTGGTTTTGTGGCATGCCCATTTGGCCTTGCCTTTGCGCAAAGCCGATGCCGACTTGCTGGCCCTTCTTGACCAGCAGGCCGAGGCCCTCCTCAAAGAGGTGGCGGCCTTGCCTGCAGACGTGGCGCATTGGCGCACCAGCCTCTTGCCGCTGATCCGTGAGGGGCGGCCCAGCTTGAAGGCCTTGGCGTCAGCCCACCACATGAGCGAGCGCACCTTGCAACGTCACCTGGCTCAGGCTGGCCTGAGCTTCCAGGCCTTGCTGGACCGCAGCAGGCAGCACCTGGCTGAGTCCTACCTGCAAGACCCTCGCCTTGAGTTGGCAGAGATCGCCTTGTTGCTGGGCTACTCCGAACAGAGCGCGTTTCAGCGCGCTTTCAAGCAATGGACTGGGCAGACACCTCGGCAATGGCGGCTGGCTTTGCGGGGCGCCGGGTCAGGCATGACATGAACCGTTGAGGCACTGGCTGCGAGGTGTCGGTTTTCTTGCGGCACACCCTGCCCGTTGATGTTGGCTGTGTCTGTTCGGATCACGCGCCATGTTGGTGCTGCCACGTTGAAACGGCAAGATCACCGCATTCATTTTTCAACCACCGAGGTTTGTTGCCATGAATGCGTCGTCTCCCACGCTGAGTGTGTCCAATCGCGCATCCTCCGAGCGTCAAACCGCATTGCCTTTGAGCGCTGAAGGCGCCGCCGCGCAGTTTTCGCGTGGCCGATGGCTCCTGTTTGCTCAAACGCTTGATCGCTTTGCCTCTGAGATTCTGCCGCTCTTCATGGGCTCGTTTCTGCGCACGGTGCATCAGACGCGGCCTGAGCACATCGAGGCAGGGCCGCTCTGGGTGTCGAAATGCATGAAGTGTCACCGTGTGCGTGTGAAGGACGGCGAGTGGTTGGGCGCCGAGGTCTGCGCGGTGCAATTGCATGAGGCCTCATGCCGCCCGAAGGTCTGTTCGGATTGTGCTCGCCGAGCTTATGCCCGAGCCGCCTATGCCAACGATGCCATGCCCGCGACGGCCATGGGAGATGCCCAGCTGCAAGCCATGCGTGGCTGACCGAGGGGCGCCATGTCATTTCGCATCCTGCATTGCATCCCCACGGTGGATCCACGCTGCGGTGGGCCCATTGAGGGGCTCAAGCAACTCTCTCTGGTCAATGCCCGTCGTGGCCACCAGGTCGAGGTGCTGAGCCTGGATTCGCCGACTGCTCCTTGGGTGAAAGATTTCCCATTCCCTTGCCATGCGCTGGGTCCCACTCGATTCTGGAACTATGGCTACAGCCCTCGCTGGGCGCCGTGGCTGCAAGCCAATGCGCACCGCTATGACGCAGTGATCATCAATGGCATCTGGCAGTACCGTGCCTTCGGCACCTGGCGAGCCCTGCGTGGGACTTCAACCCCGTATTTCGTGTTCACGCACGGCATGTTGGACCCCTGGTTCAAACGCACTTACCCACTCAAGCACCTCAAGAAGTGGCTGTTCTGGCCCTGGGGTGAGTATCGTGTGCTGCGCGATGCTGCGGCCGTGATGTTCACGTGTGAAGACGAGAGGCGCCTCGCACGGCAATCGTTCTGGCTCTACAAATGCGATGAGTACGTGGTCAATTACGGCACCAGTGCGCCGCCCTCAGACTCCGCCCGCCAGCATGCGGCTTTTGCTGCGCAATTCCCCCACTTGGCCGGCAAGCGGCAGTTGCTGTTTCTCGGGCGCGTGCACGAGAAAAAGGGTGCAGACCTGCTGTTCAAGGCGTTTGCCGCTCACAAACATCGCAACACGCCGGGTTTGCGTGACGTGCAGATCGTGATGGCCGGCCCCGCAGACGATGCCTATGGGCAGCAGATGCGAGCGCTGGTGCAGGCGCTGGGAATTGCGGATCAGGTGACTTGGGCAGGCATGCTCAAGGGGGATGTCAAGTGGGGCGCATTTCGTCACGCAGACGCGTTCATCTTGCCTTCGCATCAAGAGAACTTTGGCATCGCGGTGGCTGAGGCCCTGGCTTGTGGCGTGCCTGTGCTCATTTCAAACCAGGTCAACATTTGGCGAGAAATCAAACAATCTGAGGCGGGCATCATCGACAGCAACACCCAAGAGGGCACCGAGCGAATGATTCACAAGTGGTTGGACATGCCCGCGCACCATTGGGATGGCATGCGCGCCAACGCGGAGGACTGTTTCGAAAAGCGCTTTTTGATCGACCGCACCGCAGACTCCTTCATCGATGCGATGGAGGTGTTCGGGATGCGTCGATCATCAAGCTGGAGCGAGCAGTTGCGCCAATCGGCGGCCTGAGGCCTGCGCAACAAGCGAGAGAGGTCTCACTCGTACTTCAGGCGTGCATCGTTGGGAATGCCCTCGATGGGGCACTCGGCCGTGCCCACCGTGGGCCGGGTGATGGCCTCCACTTTGGCCTGTGTGCCGGTGGGGTCGTTCACCCAGTCTCGGTAGAAGCTGAAGGGGCAGTCAGCCACGCCCTTGTCGCCTTCGCCCGAGTTGATCATGCCTGTGTAGCCCCGGTGCAGCAGCTTGAACAGGTGGTTCTGCGATTGTGAGGTGGCACGCGCATCGCGGATCAAGCGCTTGCTCAGTTGCGCGTACTGGATGCCGTAGTGTTCCTCGCCGCATTCACCCAGGGTGCGCCCGTCAAAGCCCACGATGGCGCTGTGGCCGAAGTAGCTGTACACCCCGTCAAAACCGGACGCATTGGCCACTGCCACGTAGCTGTTGTTGGCCCAGGCCATGGCCTTTGCCATCATGACCTGCTGGTCTTTGGCCGGGTACATGTAGCCCTGGCAGCGCACGATGAGCTCGGCGCCCTTCATGGCGCAGTCGCGCCAGATCTCGGGGTAGTTGCCGTCGTCGCAAATGATCAGGCTGATCTTCATGCCCTTGGGGCCGTCAGACACATAGGTCTGATCGCCTGGGTACCAGCCCTCGATGGGTGTCCAGGGCATGATCTTGCGGTACTTCTGAACGATCTCGCCCTCAGGGTTCATGAGGATGAGCGTGTTGTAGGGCACCTTCTTGGGGTGCTCCTCGTGGCGCTCTCCGGTGAGCGAGAACACGCCCCACACTTTGGCATTGCGGCAGGCCATGGCGAAGACTTCGGTCTCGTCACCCGGGATGGTGGAGGCGGTGTCCATCATCTCTTGCTTGTCGTACATGATCCCGTGGGTGCTGTACTCAGGGAAGATGACGAGGTCCAGCCCGGGCAGGCCAAGCTTCATGCCCTCGATCATCTGGCGGATCTTGTGGGCGTTTTCAAGCACCTCGGCCTTGGTGTGCAGGCGGGGCATCTTGTAGTTGACGACGGCAACGCCGACGGTATCACTGCTGCTGGAAATGTCACCGTGAAGCATGGCGGGCTCCTTCGCAAAAGGGCTGGATGGCGGCTGAATGGCGAGTGAATGTGCGCTGCATGGATCGATGCAACCCAAACAGTTTGAAATTCAGCATGGGTGCGGCCAATACGTTCTTTGACGTATGCAGCGCCTGCCTTTGCGGTACAACGCTTGCATGCATGACGAGTACCAGATTCACATTCCGCCTTCCTTCATCGCGGTTCACAGCGATGCGCGCCAGCGCTTGACCTTGCCCCTGGCCGAACTGCGCGTACGCTATGAGGTGTGTGAGGACCTGGCCAGCCACCTGGTGGAGCACTGCAAGGGCATCCATGTGGACGTGGGTGTGGACGAGCAGGACGTGCTGCAGCGTTGCCTCAAAGGCCTTTTGACGCCTGAATCAGGCGTGGCCCAGGGCGAGGCGGTCTGGGTGGTGACCCGCCTGGCCGAGTTGCTGTGTTGGCCCTTGCCCGATTTCACCTCGGTGGGTGAGCTGCCAGCGGATCAATCGACCGACGAGCCGCGCTGAGCCTTCACGGCCGAGCGAATCCGTTTTCCCTCAAGCCGGCGCTTCTTGGAGGCCAGGGTGGGACGTGTGGCTCGCCGAATGCGGGGCGCACGGGCGACGCTTTCGACCAGCTCATGCAGGCGCCGAATGGCCTCAACACGATTCATCTCCTGGCTGCGGTGCTCTTGCGATTTGAGCACCAGCACGCCTTCACTGGTGATGCGCCGGTCATTCAAAGCCAGCAGGCGCTCCTTGATGTCCTCCCGCAATGAGGAAGCCGGGATGTCAAAGCGCAGGTGAATGGCGCTGGACACCTTGTTCACGTTCTGCCCGCCAGCACCTTGGGCGCGGATGGCCGTGATCTCGTATTCGTGGTCGGGGATCGCGTGCATGGCTAGGTCTCAGAACAGCACCGGGGCTTGTCCGGGCTGCCAGGGCACCACCTTGCCCATGCATGATTCGAACAGCGGGCTGGCCAAGTGGACACCCAGCCACGCCTGCAAAGCGGGCAGCTGGGCTTGTTCGAACCATTGAGCGTCGACCTGGGTAAATTGGCGCACAAAGGGCAGCAAGGCCATGTCGACCAAGCTCACGGTTGGGGCCAGCAGTTGCGCGTGGCTTTGCAGGGCGCGTTCCATGGGGGCCAGCATGAGCTCGACGGCTTCATCGCGCCATTGCGCGGCGCTTCGTTCGGGGTGGCGCTCCGGGTATTTGTAGCGGTCGAGCAAGGCTTTGAAGGGGCCGTCGTTGAGGTCGATCCAGGCTTGTGTTTGCGCCGCAGTGCCTGCCTTCAGCCAGCCATGCGGGTCATGCCGATGCAGGCCCCAGCGCATGATCTCCAGGCTCTGTTCGATCACATGGCCATCTGGCAGCTGCAAGACCGGCACCGTGCCTTTGGGCGAGATCGCCAGCATGGGCTCAGGCTTGGCGCGCAACACCACCTCACGCAACTCGACGCGCTGGCCCGCCCCCTTCAGCGCCAGCCTGCTGCGGATGGCGTAGGGGCATCGCCTGAAGGAGTACAGGACCGGCAGGTTCATCGCTCCAACATCCATCAATCGACGATCTGCACGCCTTTGAAAAAGGCGATGTGGCCCTTGATCTCTTCATAACCCTCTTTGGGGTCGGCATAGAACCAGGCGGCGTCGGGGTTCACGTTGCCATCCACAAACACGCTGTGGTAACCCGCCTGGCCCTTGAGCGAGCAGGAGGTGCGGTGGTTGCTGCTCAGCAGGCAGTTCTTGTTCACCGATTCGGGCGGGAAATAGTGGTTGCCTTCGAGCACGATGGTGTTCGGGCTTTCAGCGATGGTGGCGCCGTTCCAGATGGCTTTCATGAGACTTCCTACAATGGGTTCCAACACTCTGGAGCTTACATGCCGATCTGGTCCTTGGCCGTGCCTGTGGTGGCCGCCCTTTTGCTGGTGCTTTCCTTCCTGTTGGCCGCCTCCACACCACTCCTGTTGTTGGCGGGCGTGGCCTTGATGGGGGCGGTGCTGGCGTCTGTTCACCACGCAGAAGTGATTGCGCACAAAGTGGGTGAACCACTGGGTACCTTGGTGTTGGCCTTGGCCGTGACCGTCATTGAGGTGGCGTTGATCGTGACTTTGATGCTGGCCGGCGGCGCGGGTGCAGCGGCTGTGGCCCGTGACACGGTGTTTTCGGCCATCATGATCATCTGCACCGGTGTGGTGGGCTTGTGCCTGTTGTTGGGTGGATGGCGTCATCGCGAGCAGAGCTTTCGGGTGGAGGGTGCGCACGCTGGGTTGAGCGCGCTGGTGGCACTGGCGGGCCTGACCCTGGTCTTGCCCACCTTCACCACAAGCACGTCGGGCGGCACGTACAGCACTTCGCAGCTCATGTTTGCCGGGGCGGCCTCGTTGGCTTTGTGGCTGGCCTTTGTCTTTGTGCAAACGGTGCGCCACCGCGACTACTTCCTGCCGAGAGAGGACCCATCCAACCACGAGGTGCACGCAGAGCCACCCTCGGCAGGCCAGACCTGGGCCAGTCTGGGCCTGCTGGTGGTGTCTTTGGTGTCGGTGATCGGGTTGGCCAAGGTGCTCTCGCCCACCATCGAGCGTGTGGTGGATCAGGCCGGCGCACCCAAGGCGGTCATCGGCGTGGTCATTGCCTTGTTGGTGTTGCTGCCTGAAACCGTGGCGGCCATCCGTGCGGCCTTGGCCAACCGGCTGCAGACCAGCCTGAACCTGGCCTTTGGCTCGGCCCTGGCCAGCATCGGTCTGAGCATCCCAGCGGTGGCGGTGGTGTCGGTGTGGCTGGGCTTGCCCTTGCAACTGGGCATTGAGGGCAAGGACCTGGTGCTGTTGATGCTCACCTTTGCGGTGGCCATCATGACGGTGGCGGATGGGCGCACCACCGTCATGCAAGGGGCGGTGCACCTGGTGATGTTTGCCGCTTTTTTGTTTCTGACGCTGGTGCCTTGAGTGAGGGGCTCCGGGCGTGCTGGCGGCGCCTCATGCGTCTTCAACCCGTGTGCACACGGGTAACATGCTGCGCACCGTGATCTGAAGGGCCCTGCATGACCGCCACCGCCTCCAATGCCTCCATCTACGCCGCCCTCTTGGCCCTGATGTACATCTACCTCAGTGCCCGCACCATCAGCGTTCGCCGCAGGGTGCAGGTGGCCTTGGGGCCTGGCGACAACCCCGAGATGCTTCGCGCCATGCGCGTGCACGCCAACTTCGCCGAGTACGTGCCGCTGGCCTTGATCCTGATTTACTTGGTGGAGGCGCAAGGCTCCGCCGCCTGGCTGGTGCATGCCCTGGGCGCATCCTTGCTGCTGGGGCGCTGCCTGCACGCTTATGGTGTGAGCCAGGTGAAGGAGACCTTCACCTTTCGAGTCTCAGGCATGGTCCTGACCTTCAATGTGCTCGGCGTGAGTGCTGGCTTGATCCTGGCGCACACGCTGCTGGGTTTGGGGTGAGCTTGAGCCTCGCGCTCAAGGTCAGGATCAGTGGCTGATCATCCAGGGCCGCTTGCTCGGAAAGCTCTTGGCCCCATCGGGCGCACGCACGGTGATGGCCTTCTTGGAGGTCGAGCAGCAGCCGCAACCCGCTGGGTGCTTGAGCCTGCCATAGCTGCCATCGATGGATTTGGACGACCGGGGCTCATGCCGAGCCCGCTCGTTGGTTCCCATGGCAAAGCGCGTTTCACTGCTCACCCAGGCCAAGCGAGGTGCACTCACGAACACCCGGGGTGAGGCCGTGCTGCACTCGGGGCAGATGGCTGGTTCATTGCGATCGGCCAGGCTGCGAAAGGCGTCAAAGCCCCCGCAGCTTGGACATGCGTAGTCGTAGGTCGGCATGTAGGAGTCCTTGGGGGCTTTGCGTTCAGATCACGTCAAGTCAATTCAGCTCATTTGACATCGGGCGAGATCGGCATCTGGATGCTGCCGTCCAGGAACTTGGTGGGCCCGGCCGCCGTGGGGTTGATGTCGAAGTCGAAGATCTCGGTGGGCAGCCACAAGGTGGCGCAGGCATTGGGCACGTCGACCACGCCGCTGATGTGGCCTTGCACCGGGGCCGTGCCCAAGATGGAGTAGGCCTGTGCGCCGCTGTAGCCAAACTTCTTGAGGTACTCGATGGCGTTCAGGCAGGCTTGGCGGTAGGCCACGTTCACGTCCAGGTAGAGCTGCTTGCCTTGCTCGTCAACCGAGATGCCTTCAAAGATCAGGTAGTCGTTGTAGACAGGCTTGATGGGGCTGGGCTTGAAGATGGGGTTCTTGATGCCGTACTTGGCCATGCCACCCTTGATCAGCGTGACCTTCATGTGCACCCAGCCGGCCATTTCGATGGCGCCGCAGAAGGTGATCTCGCCGTCGCCCTGGCTGAAGTGCAGGTCGCCCACGCTCAGGCCTGCGCCGTCCACATACACCGGGAAGAAGACCTTGGAGCCGCGTGACAAGTCCTTGATGTCGCAGTTGCCGCCGTGTTCGCGTGGGGGCACGGTGCGGGCAGCGGTGGCCGCGGCCTTTTCCTTGGCCTCGCCTGTCAGGCGGCCCATGTGGGCGGTGCCTGCAAAGGGTGGGTTGGCCAGGCCGGTGTTGGTGGGGTCGGAGTCAATGAGCTCTTGCTCACGCGTGTTCCACATCTCCAGCATCTTGTGATCGGGCAGGCAGCCGATCAGGCCGGGGTGGATCAGGCCGGCGTAGCTCACGCCAGGCACGTGGCGGCTGCTGGTGAACATGCCGTGGAAGTCCCAGATCGACTTTTGCGCCAAGGGGTAGTGCTCGGTCAGGAAGCCGCCGCCGTTCTTCTTGCTGAAAAAGCCATTGAAGCCCCATTGGCTGTCTTGCTTGGCACCGATGTCCAGCAGGTCCACCACCAGCAGGTCGCCCGGCTCGGCACCCTTCACGCCCACGGGGCCGCTCAGGTAGTGCACGGTGCTCAAGTCGATGTCGCGCACGTCATCGGCGCTGTCGTTGTTCTGGATGAAGCCGCCCGTCCAGTCGAAGGTCTCCAGGATGAACTCATCACCCGGGTTGACCCAGCAGGCCATCGGGATGTCCGGGTGCCAGCGATTGTGGATGTTCTCGTTCAGGGTGGGGGACTGGGTCAGGTCAACCTTGATCAGGGTGTCAGCCATGAATTGCTCCTTTTGGATAAACGCTGGGGGGTGGCTTAAACAGACAGATACTGTTTGATGCGTTGGGCATCGGTGTCGGCGCGCGAGGTCTCATGCACCAGGCGGCCGCCTTCGATCACGAAGAGGCGGTCAGCCACGTCCATGGCAAAGCTCAGCACCTGCTCGCTGACCACGATGGTGATTTCGCGCAGCTTGCGGATCTCGTTGAGCGCCTTGGCGATGTCCTTGATGATGGAAGGCTGGATGCCCTCGGTGGGCTCATCCAGCAGCAGCACCTTGGGGTTGGTGACCAGCGCGCGCGCAATGGCCAGCTGCTGTTGCTGGCCGCCCGAGAGGTTGCCGCCCTTGCGGTGCTTCATGTCAAACAGCACCGGAAACAGCGCATAGATCTCATCGGGGATGCGCTTGTGCTTGGCGTTTTCCAGGCCGGTCTGGA
>JBEANX010000313.1:0-2883 GCA_041165245.1 Pseudomonadota bacterium | reverse complement strand
AGGATTGACCGCCTTGAGGTGAGCCCACGCAGCCCTGGGTCAGTCACACCGCCATGGTGTGCTGGCCATGTGGGCTCACTGCACCGTCAGCATTTGCTCTTTGCCCATGTGGGTCACTTGGGCGTTGTCGTTGCGGACGAACTGCACCTGCACCTGGTAGGTGCCGGGGGGCGGCTTCAGCCAGACCTCGGTGTGGCCTTGCGTCAGAGAGACTGTGTCGCTCGGCCCCCCAGTGCGCTTGAAAAGCAGCCGGAAGTGCCCGGCCTCGTTGGCCTTGATGCGCTGGTCGCTGATGTTCAGGCCCGAGGCGTGCATCTGCACCCGAAAGGGCCGCTTGACGGTCTCACCCTCGCGCGGTGCGATGAGGCTCACACCGGTCTGGACCAATGATGCGGGTTTGACGTCGGCCCGAAACTCCGTCACCTTGACCGTGATCCTCGGGCTGTACACGAAATAGGGGATGTGCCGATGGTCGGCCAGCAGCATGCGCAGCGTGTGGGTGCCGGGCTTGAGCGTGAGCACCGTCTCCATCTGCCCTTTGCCAAAGTGCAGGTATTGGCTGTCAAAGGGCAGGGGCTTGGTGAAGTCCAGCGGCAAGTCGCGGTTGAGCAGCAGGTGGTGGTGCCCCGCGCGCGCCACGGGTTCACTGATGCCTGCCAGGCCGTGTCGGCTCAAGCCAAACTTGAGCAGAAATGGGGTCTGGATCTGATCGCCATCACGCAGGTTGGTGAAGTAGCTGCCAGGCTCCATGCCCTGCGCTGGCACCGTCAGCCAGGGGTGCGTGGTGTCGGTGGTGCCCGCCGCGCTCGGGGTGGTTTGTGCCTGCACGTTGGACAGGCCGAAGGCCAGGGCGCCCAGTGCAGCCATCGCGGTCTTGGCGGCCAGGCCAGCGAGCTTGGGGGCCGCGTGCCCCAGGGGGGAGTTGAGCGGCCAGGAACCAGGCATGCGAAGCAGAAAAGTCATGTCAGGGGCAGGTCAGCCCCGCCACAAGTGACAAGGCCATCAAAGGTGCAGTGTCGGCACGAAGCACGCGTGGGCCAAGGCCCAATGCGAGCCAAGCCGCTGAGCCCAATTGTCGCACCTCGTCATCGGTCAGGCCTCCCTCGGGGCCGCTCAGGAAGGTCATGCGGCTTGGGGGCGGGTTTGATTTGGCAGCGCTTTGCACCCAGGCCGCCACCGACATCTCGGGCTCGAAGCTGAGCAGGCCGCGTGCTTCATCAGAAGGCACACCGGGCAGCCAGGCCTTCAAGTGCATCACGGGGTGGATGGTGGGCACACGGGTGCGGCCACTTTGCTCGGCCGCCGCTTCGGCCACCGCCTGCCAGTGCGCCACTTTCTTGGCGGCACGCTCACCATCGAGCTTGAGCACCGAGCGAGAGGTCATCAAGGGCTGGATGGCGGCCACGCCCAGCTCGGTGGCTTTTTCCACCAGGGCATCCATGCGGTCGTTGGCGGGCATGCCCACGGCGAGGGTCACGGCGGTGGGCAGCTCCAGGGGGTCTCCGGGCTCGAAGGCACCCAGGGTGACGCTCACGTCCTTGCGGCCCATGGCGGCCACGCTGGCTTGCCATTGGCCGCCTGTGCTGTCGAACAAGGTCAGGGCGCTGCCCGGTTGAAGGCGCAGCACCTGCGCGTGGCGCGCAGGGCCGGGGGGCAGCTCAAGGGTCAGGCCAGCCTGGGCCTGAGGGGGCAGCAGGCCAGGCACGTGCAGGCGTGGGGTCAACAAAGGCTCCGAGAAGTGTCCAATGGCTGCCAGTGTGCCAAAGACCGGGCCACTTCTCGGCCCCGTGCCTGTTCATGCAAACAAGCAGGGTCAGTCGTCGTTGCGCCGCGAGGCGTTGGCGGGCAGGCCCTGGATGGTCAAGAAAGGCGACACAAAACGGCTGTTGGTGTAGGTGCCGTCGGTGCGCGATTTGGTGATGTCGGCCACGCCACCCGCTGCGGCTGCCTTGGGGCCAAAGAAGGCGCCTGTGACGGCGCCTGTGACGGTGCCGTCTTTGGCGCTCACGCTGGTGGACATGAAGCTCGAACCCGTGATCACGCCCTTGAACTCAAATCCCACCGCACCACGCAAGGCCTTGCCAGCGGCCGTGGGGACGGTGTAAACGTTGGCGCCGTCCACGCCACCGTTGAAGCTGCCATTGGTGATTTGGCCCGTGCCGAAGTTGACATCCATGACCACATTGGGGTTGCCAGATCGACTTTGGGCATCGAAGCCGCGGTAGGTGGCTGAAAAGCCTGAGGCGCGCAATGCGCTCATGTCGGCATTCGGGGTGGTGATGCCGACCACGCCGCGGAAGTCTTGGCTCTCGTTGAAGCCGCGCTGCTCACCGACGCCCGCCACATACCGAGACAAATCGCCTTGGTACCAGCTGGCCTGAACGGCCACAGGGTCGAAGTAGTCGTTGTTGCGATCGTCAACGCGGATGCTGAAGCCTGAACCCTCCGTGCTTCTGGCGTAGCCATCGCCAGTGAAACCCAAGTTGCCGGTTTCAGGCATGAGGAAGGTGCCGTCCTTGAGCACCGTGTGCTGCAAGGCCACGGCCTTTGGATACGTGCTGCCGGAGACCGCGCCCGCCTGCTCCAGCACCACCTCCGTGCCCGTGAACGCATAGGAATGCTCGCCCCTGGCCAGGTCTTCTGCCGGCTGAGCTGGCAGGCTGTCCGGGTTCAAAGCCAGAGCTTTGAAGAAAACCTGGCTGTCGATGTATGCGTCTTCGAACGAGCCAAACCCGCAAATGCTGCCACCCGAGCAGATCGCATCGGCGGCCACGGCCGGCGTGGTGGCCGCCAGGCTGAACTGTGCCAGGGGACGGTACAGATCGGCTCTGCGGAAGTTCTCAATGCGGGGCAACTGGGGCCCCGAGCTGGTGGGCTCCAGGG
>JBEANX010000312.1:0-7067 GCA_041165245.1 Pseudomonadota bacterium | reverse complement strand
AGGGAAAGTCGGCAGGGGTCTTGAGGCCATCCATGCGAACCACCTCAAACTCCTTGCCTTGCACCTGACGCAGTTGGTTCACCAGCTCGTCGTTGTTCCAGCGCTCGTGAGGGGCGCCACTGATGAACCAGTTGCTGCCGTTGTCGGCCACGATCAAGCCGTAGGTTTTCATGGCCTGCAGCAGGGCCCTGACCTCCTTGCTGAACGTGGCGGGGATCACGTAACTGGCCTTGAGGCGCACGCGCATGCCCATGGGTGGCAAGTCGGCCGAGTCGTTGCTGGAGGCCCAATGCGTGGCCGGAGGTACAAAAGCGCGGCGAGTGCGGGCCACCGTGAAGCGCAAGGCGTGGCGAATGCCCGCATCTCTGCTGGCCTCGTCCCAGCGTGCCAAGCCAGGGAAGATGGGCAGGCCTGCGGCATCGGCGCTCGTCCAGGTCAGCTGGCCGCCGGGGCGCACGGTGTTGCTGTCCAGGTAGAAGACAGCGCCACAGGCCGCGTCCCAACTGCCATTGGCAAGCGGCGTGGCTGCACCCATTTCGTAGAGGCGGTCGTTGTCGCGGTCCAGCACCAGCACATGGCGGTCGCCCGTGCTGCTCAGGCCACCTTCGACCGGCGCATTGGAAGGCACAGGGTAGGGGCCAGGGTCGCTTTCGTCGCCGTAGGCCGTCCATCGGGTGGGCACCAGGGGCTGCTGGCCCGAAACCACCACATAAGGGATGCCAAAGGGTTGGCCGTCGATCAGGCCCGAGCCAAAGTCAGGGTGCAAGCCCCTGTCCAGGCCGATGCTGTTGATCAAGTTTTGCGAGTTCGGGTCCACAGGCGCCTGGCTGATGTCCTGGTTCCAGGGGTTGTCGTCAGGAAAGGGCCGTGCACCGTTCAAACTGGCACCTTCACCCAAAGAGGCCGCCTTCATCCGACCACTGCCCGTGGCGGGGGCCACACCCAGTCCAAAGGCTGGGCCCAAGTCGCTGCCCAAGATGGAAGACGTGTCGGCAGTGCTGCGGGGCTCCGCTGAGCCGCCGCCACCTCCGCAGGCACTCAAACAAGCGGCAGGCAAGGCAGACAAAACAAACAGGGCGCGGCGGCGGGTGAGCTTCATGGCAGGTTTCCTCTGCCGCCCATGGTGGGCAAACCGCAGAGCGCCGTGTGTCTGGCGCACAGGCGCCGACAAGCTTTTTACCTCTGGACACCAGCGGGCGAACCTGGCGCAGGAATGCACCTGCTGAACGCGCCGTGCCCCGCCCCTCAAGCCAAGCCCCAGGAAAACCCGATGTTGTCTAGGTGACAACCCTTGAACAAGCACAAAAATCAGGGCTTGTTCTGATATCCGTCACACAAAACACAGGCGTACAAAGAGACTACGTTGGCAGCTTCGCATCGCCCACATTTTTGAGGAGCCACGATGACACGCCAGATTTCTTCTTCCCAAGCCTTTCGCTCACGTTCACGCAAGTGGACCACGGCTGCTTGCTTGGGCGCTGCCGTGCTGGGCGCGGGTGCCATCGCGGGGCACCACTACCTCTACGGCGCGCTGAGCCTGCTGGCCAGTGCCGTGTTGTTCAATGGCAGTTCCTTGGCGCGAAAGCACCGGGCTTCGTCGGTGAGCGCCACGTCGGCACCCACCGCCATGCCCAGCCGGCGCCCTTTGAGCAAGGCCGCTTGAGCCTGGGCACCTGAACATGGCGGCCTGAACTCAGGCCAGTCCAGCCGGTGCAGGCTCAGCCTGCCACCTTGACGACCACGCGCCCGCGCACGCCACCAGCCAGCAGCCTGGGCGCGATTTCCAGCACCTCGCTCAAACCGATCTCCTGGGTGATCATGGCCAGTTTGGCCAGGTCCAGGTCACGCGCCAAGCGCTGCCAGGCCACGAGCCGGTCGGCCTTGGGGCACATCACGCTGTCCACGCCGGCCAAGGTCACGCCCCGCAAGATGAAGGGCGCCACGCTGGCGGGCAAGTCCATGCCGCCGGCCAGGCCACACGCCGTGACCACGCCTCGGTATTTCGTCGATGCACAGACATTGGCCAGGGTGTGGCTGCCCACGGTGTCCACCGCGCCGGCCCAACGCTCTTTGGCCAGGGGCTTGCCGGGGTTGGCAAACACGGCGCGGTCCAGCACTTCGCTGGCGCCCAGCTGCTGGAGGTAATCAGCCTCTTGGGGGCGGCCCGTCACGGCCACCACGGTGTGGCCCAGCTTGGCCAGCAAGGCCACAGCCACACTGCCCACGCCACCAGCCGCACCGGTGACCAGGATCTCGCCGTGTGCGGGCGTGACGCCATGGCGCTCCAAGGCCAGCACGCACAGCATGGCGGTGTAGCCCGCCGTGCCTATGGCCATGGCCTGGGCCGGCGTGAAAGCGCTCGGCAGGGGCACCAGCCAATCGCCGTTGAGGCGGGCCACTTCGGCCAGTCCACCCCAATGGGTCTCGCCCACGCCCCAGCCATTGAGCACGACCGCGTCGCCCACCTGCCAATCAGGGTGCTGGCTGGCTGTGACGGTGCCCGCCAAATCGATGCCCGGCACCATGGGGAATTTGCGCACCACGGGCGATTGCCCGGTGATGGCCAGCGCGTCTTTGTAGTTCAGGGTGGAGGCGGCCACCTTCACCGTCACATTGCCTTCGGGCAAAGCGGCTTCGTCGATGTCCTTCAAGGCCGCGCGGTGACCTTGCTCGTCTTTGTCAATGAGGATGCCTTTGAACACATGTGCTCCTGGTGCGTGGCTTGGTGAGCCCTGGCGGGTGAGGCTTCAAGCATACGGGCAAGGCGTGTGAACCTCGGCCCTCACAAGCCCTGATCGCCACCAAGGAATTCACGCCCTCAAGCCGCACTCGCTGTGGTCTACTGACTTGGCAGTGCTTTGTAGTTCCGTGCTGGGTGCGTTTCAACCATCTGCAGGCCAAAGACCATGGGCGCTTTTTCCAGGGCCGCACCTTTGGGCAAGACCACGCCAGAGCTTGCCGCCCGATTGACCCTCCAGGGGGTGGCACCCTGGCGCATGCGCAGCCACCTGGCTTTACTGGTGGCCGCCTGTGTGCTGCCCTGCGCCTTGGTGTCGGCCGCCCTGATTGTGGCGCAATACGAGCAAAGCCGCGCACGGGCCATGCGCGAGGTGATCAGCCTTTCGCGAGCCACGGCCGCCAGCCTGGACCGTGACTTGGCCAGCATCACCGCAGGCCTGCAGGTGCTGGCCACCTCCAACACCTTGGCGCGCGAGGATCTCAATGCGTTTTACCAGCAAGCCCAGGCCGCCCTGCCGTTTCAGAACATCACCAACCACGTGCTGATCGACCCACAAGGTGCACAGGTGCTCAACACCCTGCGCCCATGGGGCACCCCCTTGCCGGTGGTGGGTGGGCCACCCAGCTTGCTGGAAGTGTTCCGCACCCGCCGCCCCTACTTGACCGACTTGTTCACAGGCCCCGTGACGGGCCGGCCCATCCTGGCATTGGGCGTGCCCGTGCTGCGTGAGGGCCAGGTGGTCTACGCTTTGAATGCTGGCATTTTTCCGGAGCGCTTCCTGGAGATGCTCAAAGCCCAGCACTTTCCACCGGGTTGGATCTGCGCCGTTCTGGACAGCCAGGGCCGCGTGGTGGCCCGCAACCGCGACATGGCCCGCTTCGTCGGCAAGCTGGCCGTGCCAGCGCTGGTCAAGGCGGTTCGGGAAAAAGACGAGGGCATTTTTGAGACCGTCACGCTCGAAGGCATCCCCGTGGTCACCGGGCACACCCGATCCAGCGTGTCTTCGTGGAGCGTGGCCGTGGGCATCCCCCAGGCCGAGCTCACCCAAGAGCTCAAGCGCGCCATGGTCTGGCTGGTGCTGTGCACCGTGGCTTTGTATGGCCTGCTGCTCTGGCTGGTCTGGCGCCTGGCCATCACGCGGGTGGAGCAGCCAGCGCAGCAATTGCTCACCCACATGCGCGAGGTGGCCGATGGCCAAACGCCCCAGCCACCACCACTTCTGCACGCGCCGAGGGAGATCGTCGAGCTGGCCCAAGGCTTTGCCGACATGAGCGCGCAATTGCAGCAACGTGACCAGGAGCGCGAAACCCTCTTGCACCGCCTGAGCACCACGCTGGAGAGCATCCACGACAGCTTCTTCCTGCTCGACGAGCACTGGTACATCGTGCATGTGAACCACCGTGCTGAAGCCCTGCTCGATCTGCCCCGCGGCACCCTGGTGGGCCAGCGCCTCTGGCCCCTGCTGGACGAGCACGACACCCTGGCCCTGCGCGCCACCTTCGAGCAGGCGGTGCGCCAGCAACAAGCCTTGCACTTTGAGGCGCACCTGCCTGGCCTGGGCGTGTGGCTGGAGCTGCACCTCTACCCCAGCGAGTTGGGCCTGTCGGTCTATGCGCAAGACACCAGTGGCCAGCGCCAGGTGCGTGAGGCGCAAGAGGCCCGCCGCGTGGCCGAGGCCTCCAACCGCGCCAAGACCGAGTTCCTCTCGCGCATGAGCCACGAGCTGCGCACGCCACTCAATGCAGTGCTGGGCTTTGCCCAGGTCTTGCAACTTGACACCGCCGAGCCGCTCACGCCACGCCAGCGCGGCATGCTGGACCACATCGAAGCCTCAGGCGCGCACCTGCTGGCCATGATCAGCGATGTGCTGGATGTCTCACGCATCGAATCAGGCGGGGTGCAGTTGCAGGCTGAGCGCATCGCCGTGAGCGATCTGGTGCAGCACTGCACGCAGATGGTGGCCGTGCAGGCGCAAGCCGCCCAGTTGCAGCTGGTCACGCACACCGACCCCGATGCGCCCTGGGTCTGGGCCGATCGCACCAGCCTCACGCAAGTGCTGCTCAACCTGTTGAGCAATGCCATCAAGTACAACCAGCCCGGCGGCACCGTCAGCCTGCTCACGCAGCAACACGAAGGCCGCGTGGGCTTCAAGGTGGAAGACACCGGCCTGGGCTTGAGCGCCAAGCAACTGGGGCAGCTCTATGAGCCCTTCAACCGCCTGGGCCGTGAAACGTCAGGCTTGCCGGGCACGGGCATCGGCCTGGTCATCTGCCAACGGCTGGTCACCCTGATGGGTGGCGAGCTGGAGGTGCAGTCGGTCGAAGGCGAGGGCAGCGTGTTTGGCTTCAGCCTGCCGGAGGCGCGGCCAGCTTCATCACAAAGCTGACGCCGCCAAGCTCGTTGAACGCATGGATGGTGCCACCCATCTTGGCCATGTAGGTGCGCGCCACGAACAGGCCCTGGCCGCGGTGGCTGTTGTCGGGCACTGCGCCACCATCGGTCTGCACGGCGTCTGACACCCCATATTCAAAGATGGCGTCCAGCATGGCCTCGTCGATGGGCTCGCCTTGGTTGTGCAGCTTCACTTCTGCGCCCTCGTGCGTGTGGCTCAAGGTGATGCGGATGGGCGTGCCACTGTGGCGATGCCGGTCGGCATTGCTCAGCACATGGGTGATGACGTCTTCCAGCGAGTATTCATCGGCCTTGACGACAAGGGGTTCTTGCACGCCCTCAAACTGCACATCGGCAATGCCTGCATGCACGGCGTTGTCGGCCACATGTTGCAAGAAGGCTTGCACGTCCAGCGTGCCAAGTTGCAAGGTGGCCGACTCGATGGCTTCGCTGGGCGAGGCACTGCCGTAGAGCACGCGCACGGCCTGCTGCATGCGCTGGATGTAGCGCTGGCTGGGATCATCAGGCTGCGGGTGCAAGGCCAGCAGCGATTGCAGGGGCGACATGATTTCGTGGCCCACGGCATGCCACATGTCTTTTTCTTGCTGGGCGCGGATCTGCTCGCGGCGCACGTCGTCGTTGACGCGGGCCAGCAGGTCGGCCAGCACACCAGAGAGCAAGCCCAGCTCATCACGCCCACGCAGGTCTTGCAGATCGAGTTGGATGAAGCCTTCGCTGGCATGCACCGACTTCTTGACCGCCGCGGCACGGCGCGTGAGCAAGGTGATGCGCCGGATGATGCGCAGCTCAATGGCCAACCAGGTCAGGGTGATGGCGGCCAGCATGGCGCCCACAAACCACGACAGGCGTGACGCCACCACGCTCAGGCTGCGGTTCAGGCCTCGCACATCGCCGGTGAGCAGCAGCTCGAAATCGCCCATCGGCGTGCTGACCACATCGCGCGCTTGCAAAGGCTGGTCATAGCCCTCCACCGGCAGCTGCCGGATGATGCGGCTGAGCAGGGGCGAGGGCGCCACATTGGTGTCCTCGGGCGCTGTGAGCTTGAGCAGCTCCACCGCCTGCGCGCCCGTGCCACGGCGGATGCTCAATCGCTCGCCCACCAGCAGCTGGCTGCGCAACTCGCTCAGGGCGAAGGGTGCGGCCGTGGCCTGGCGCTGGCTGTCGAACACGGCAGGGCCCGCGCCTGGCGGCAACACGGCCAGACGCATCTGCCACTGGGCCAGGTCCTGGGGCGGCCAGGGCATGCGGGGGTTGCGAAAGAGCTCGTCGCGCCAAGGGGCCACGGGCAGTCGCAAGGCGAAGAAGGCACGGCGGGGGCAATCAACGGCAGTCTGGCGGGCATCGGCACAACGCTCTTCTTGCCAGAGCCAGCCGCGAAACTCCTTGTCGGGGCGAGGCGCCAGTTGGCCATCACCACCGATGGCAAAGCCAGTGAGGCGGCCTCGCAGGCCCTTGCCTTGCACCAGACCTGCGGTCTCCAGCGGGGCCAGCCAGCGCAAGGTCTGGCCACGCACCTGGATGTTCACGCTCACGCGGTGCGCCACGCTCAGGTCCTGTTCGCCCACCGGGTGCTCCTGCAAAGGGCCTGTGACCAGGCTGCCCACGGCGTACACAAAACCACCGGCCAGGGCCTGGTTGCCCAAGGCCACGCACAGGCGCGCCTGATCGGGGTAAGGCACCAGGCAGCCAGCCATCTCGACGGCCTGCTGCGCCTTGGCCTTGTCGTCAAAGTCAATGGCGGCAAAGGGCAGCACCCAAGGCCGCAAGGCATGTTGGGCCTGCCCTGAGAGCTCAGGGTTGAGCAAGGCCAGCTGCCCTGTGGGATGCTGCAGGCGGGCCGTGATCTGCGCCACGTTCTTGCGAAACAGCTCCTGGTAGTTGCGGTAGCTGAGCTGCTTTTCTTCCTGCAACACGC
>JBEANX010000311.1:0-3778 GCA_041165245.1 Pseudomonadota bacterium | reverse complement strand
GCGGGATGTGCACCACCTTGCCAGCGGTGCCCGCTGTGGCGCGCTTCATGCCAGAGACCGTGATGGTGGCGCCCACGATGGGCACGTAGTCCATCGGGTCGAACACCACCGACATGTGCGGTGTGGGCAGCGGCGTGGGCGTGGGGGCCGGGCAGGGCACCATGCACAGGTGGATGTCCACGCCCAGCTGTGGGTCGCCGTGCTTGGCCGCGGGCATCATGCGCTGGGCCCTCCGGCTGCAGCCGCATCTTCGGGCGGCACGTAGGTGGGCGGCAGGGCCAGGTCATTGAGCAAGAGCCAGTCAGGCCCCAGCAAGGCATCGCCTTGATGCACCCACGCGCCGAACTCGGGGCTGGCACCAGCCAGGGTGCGTTGCAGCATGTCGCGGGTCTCGGCCTGGGCTTGCTGGGTCTGCTGGGCTTGCTCTTTCTCGACCACGCCCAATGCATCTGGGTGGGCTTGCGCAGCCAGCTCGGCACCGCGTTGCTCGGTGCGCTGGCGCACCTGGTCCATGCGCTGTTTGAGGTGCAGTTTGGCACGCTGCAGTTGCTCTACACGGGGTGCATCGAGCACGCGCATCATGTCGACCAGGCAAGTGCCGATGGTGGTGAGCGCACGCCCTTCAGGCGGCAGGCCTTGCGCGATGTTGGCCGCGCATTGGCCGCGTTCCAGCGTAGCTTCACGCTCCCCACAGCGGGCCAGGCAAAAGCCCGCCATCCGAAAGCCTTCGATGGTGAGGATGGGGTTGTTGTCGCGCTGGGCGACCACGGCAGCCTCGTCGTAGCTGGCCGCTGCAGCGCGTTCGTCGCCCCGAGCCAGCTCGGCACCAGCCTGGCCGAACCAGGTTTGCAGCACCAGCTTGTGGCCTGCTGGGTGCTGGCTTTGCACGCAAACATCGGCCGCCTGGCGCGCAGCCTCATAGACCTTGATGGCCTCGGCATGGCGGCTCTCTTTGAGCAAAGCGCCGGCCACCAGCACGCGCACGGCCACTTCCTGGTCGGGCCACTTTTGCTGGCGGGTGAAGGCCAGGGCATCGGCGGCCTTGGCCTTGACCTGATCGGCCTTGCCTTTTTCGGTCAGGGTGACCACGCCCATCAAGAGGTTGCGAAACACCCCGGCTGGGCCCTTGGGGGTCTCTTGCGCGAAGGTCTCTTGCGCGAGCACACCCATGTCGAGCTTGAGGTCTTGCACCACCACACGAGGGTCGGGCTGGGCCAGCAGGCTTTGCAGCTTGGGGTACTCGGCCACTTCGATGACCAACATGCGCATGCGCTCGGGCATGTTCATGGCCAGCAGGCCTTGCAACCATTGCTCCCAAGCCACAGCGTTGGTCACGTTCAAGGGCATGAACACCGGCGTGAGGTGGCCCAGCACCTGGTGGTACTTCGAGCCGAACGAGAGCAGGCCTTGCGCCACGCCTGCGGGGGCGTCCAGCGTGGTGGCGGGGCTAAAGGCCCAGTCCACAGTCAGGCCTTGCTCAGCCAGGGCTTCTTTGGTGGCTTCGAACTGGCCGACCAGGCTTTCCTTGAGCGCGCGGCTGTATTGCAGGCCGTGCGCATAAGGCGTCTTGAACAGGATGAAGGTGTCGCCCGTGGTCAGCTCGGTCTGGTGCTTTTGCATCTCGATGAAGACATCGACCATGCGCAAAGCGTCTTCCTGGATGCGCCACACCAACGCGCGCGCGGCCGGGTCATCGCGAAACGCGGCCCAGGCCTGGCACATCTGCAGCACGCGTTGCTCGACGGGGTTCATGGCCATGCTCAACCGTTCAAAGAAACCGCGGGGGCCGTCACGGCCACGCTGGCGGGTGTCAGCTCGATGCTGGCCCCACCGCAGCTGATCTTGATGCTGGCAGGCGTCATCTCGATCACCGCTGCCCCCACTGAGATCTTGTAGCTCGCGCCGGCCGAAGTCTCTGAAGTGGCGCCAATGGTGAGCTTGTGCTGGGCACCCACCGCGTATTCGGCGTTGGCGCCTGCGCTCACCTTCACGTTCGCACCCACCGACACCTCCTGGTTGCTGCCGATGCTCAGCTTGTCGTTGCTGCCGACAGAGGCGGTGCGGTTGGAGCCAATGGTGGAGGTCTGGTTGGCGTCGTAGTTCTCTGTCAGGTCGGCACTGACGTGGTAAGTGGCCGTGTTGCCCGCCACGTCGTGGTTGTAGGTGCCAGACTCGATGGTGATCTTGGTGTCTTTGGTGACAGTCTCGGTGTGCGTGCCATCGACCTTGATGGTGCGGTTGTTGTGCACCGTCTGGCTGTCGTCATGCTCCACCACAGTGGTCATGTTGTACTGCGCATGGGTGTTGATCAGCTCGTTGCCGGCTGTGTCGTCCATGGTGAGCTCGTTGTAGCCCGCGCCCTTGTGGGTGTTTGACTTGATGCCGCTGACCATCTTCTTGGCGGGCAGGTCAAACGGCGCCGTCTGGTCGCTGTTGTAGACGCGGCCCGTGATGATGGGTTGGTCAGGGTCCCCCTCCAGGAAGTCGACGATGACTTCTTGCCCGATGCGTGGGATCGAGATGGCGCCCCAGCCTTTGCCTGCCCAGGGGTGCGAGACGCGGACCCAGCAGGAGCTGTCTTCGTCCATCTTGCCTTCGCGGTCCCAGTGGAACTGCACCTTGACGCGCCCGTGCTCGTCGCAATGGATCTCTTCGCCTTGAGGGCCCACCACCACGGCGGTTTGTGGGCCTTGCACATGCACTTTGGGCGTGTTTCGGCCAGGGCGGAACGGGGTCGTTGCGGGTGCTGCCGTGAAGTTGCACAAGACCGAGGTCATGCCGCCTTGGCCCGCTTCGTGGCCAGAGAGCTGGCACATCAGGTGCGTGCTCAGCAGCAGATACTCTGTGTTCTGATCTTCACGTGGGTGATCAGAAAGGGCCATCTTGTGGCCGCACTTGAGGCCGCGTGCCGTGCCTGAGCCGGTGATGCGCAACTGCTGTGATTGCAGCTCTTCCAGGCGCACTCGGGCGATCTGGTTGGCGTCACCCACCTGCAAGTGGCTGCCAGGGAAGTCGAAAAACTCCTTGTCGCCACCATGGTTCACCACAGGGTTGCTCAACTCAGATTTCAGCTGGACCTTGGCCCGCTTGAAGTCGTAATGCCGAAAGGCCATCTTCTCAGGGCGGATGCTGTTTGAGATGTTCCAGTGGTCGATGTATTCGATGTCGACCCCATGGCCATCGCTGCCGGGCAAGACGAAGGGCACCTCGTCATAGCCATCGCTGCAGGGTGGGTGCTTGTCGATGCTGTCGACGATCACCATGGTATGGCTGCTCTCGGTGTGCTCGAAGTAGTAGTAGATGCCCTGCTGCTCCATCAGGCGCTGCACGAAGTTGAAGTCGGTCTCGCGGTACTGCACGCAGTACTCCCACACGGGGTGTGTCAGGGAGAGCTCGAACTTGTACTGGGGGGAATCAGGGCATTCGTCGAAGATCTTCTTGAGGATGTCTTTGACGCTGACGTTCTGAAAGATGCGGCAGTTGGAGCGGCGCGAGAGAAACGTCGTCCATGGCTGCACCGTCATGCGGTACTGAAAGAAGCCACCAGACAGCCCTGTCAAGCCGAATGCAGCCACATGGCCGTGCAGGTGGCGCTTCTCACCTTGCTGTGTCTCCAGCGCGACACTGACGGTCTTGCCCAGCAAATCAAGCGGGTCGTGGTCGGGCTTGGACGACAAGGCCTGGATGTCGATGCTGAACATGCGGCCCAGCTCTTCGGTGGCCGACAGCGACTGGAGCATGAGCGTGCTTTCGCTGGCAGGCCCCAGCGGGGTGGTCA
>JBEANX010000310.1:0-6518 GCA_041165245.1 Pseudomonadota bacterium | reverse complement strand
ATGGTCACCCTGCGTGGCGCTCGCATGTTTGAATTCCTGGATCGCTTCGTGACGGTGTCTCTGCCCCGCGTTCGTGACTTCCGTGGTATCTCCGGTCGCTCGTTCGACGGCCGTGGCAACTACAACGTCGGCGTGAAAGAGCAGATCATTTTCCCGGAAATCGAGTACGACAAGATCGACGCGATCCGTGGCATGAACATCAGCATCACGACGTCGGCCAAAACCGACGACGAAGCCAAGGCTTTGCTGACTGCTTTCAAATTCCCGTTCAAGAACTGAGGTTCAACGTGGCAAAAGTCTCTCTCAAGCAGCGCGAAGAAAAGCGCGAAATGCTGGTCGCCAAGTACGCCAAAAAGCGTGCTGAACTGAAGGCCATCATCGATGACTTCAGCAAGTCCGATGACGAGCGCTATGCAGCTCGCCTGGAACTGCAAAAGCTGCCCCGCAACGCGAACCCCACCCGTCTGCGCAACCGTTGTGGTCTGACAGGTCGCCCACGTGGCACCTTCCGTCAGTTCGGCTTGGGCCGTAGCAAGATCCGTGAACTGGCATTTGCCGGTGACATCCCAGGTGTCACCAAGGCAAGCTGGTAAGTCGGCAGGGAACGAACAGGAGTTATCCCATGAGCATGAGTGATCCCATCGCGGACATGCTGACACGCATCCGCAACGCTCAGATGGTCGCCAAGGCCAATGTTGCACTGCCGTCGTCGAAGCTGAAAATCGCGATCGCCCAAGTCCTCAAGGACGAAGGTTACATCGATGGATTCGCCGTCAGCGGCGAAGCCACCAAGCCAACGCTTGAAATCGCCCTGAAGTACTACGCCGGCCGCCCCGTGATCGAGAAAATCGAACGCGTGTCCAAGCCAGGTCTGCGTGTGTACAAAGGCCGCCACGACATCCCCAAGGTCCAAAACGGCCTGGGCGTGGCCATCGTCACCACGCCTCAAGGTGTGATGACCGACCGCAAAGCGCGCGCAGCCGGTATCGGCGGCGAAGTGCTCTGCTACGTCGCCTGATCGAGGAGCCATCGACATGTCCCGCGTAGGAAAAATGCCGATCGCCGTCCCCCAAGGTGTGGACGTGCAGGTCACTGCAGAACAAATCACGGTCAAGGGCGCCCTCGGCACTCTGACCCGCCCTCAGTCGCCCCTGGCTGCCGTGGCCATGGAAGGCACTGAACTGAAGGTGGCTCCGGCCAACGACAGCGCAGCCGCCAACGCCATGTCCGGCACCGTGCGTGCCCTGGTCAACAACATGGTGACCGGTGTGAGCAAGGGCTTCGAGAAGAAGCTGACCCTGGTGGGCGTGGGCTTTCGTGCCCAAGCTGCTGGTCAAAAGCTGAACCTCTCGATCGGTTTCTCTCACCCTGTGGTGAAAGACATGCCTGCTGGCATCAAGGTCGAGTGCCCCACTCAGACCGAAGTGCTGATCAAGGGTGTCGATCGTCAAGCGGTGGGTCAGATCGCAGCCGAAGTGCGTGCATTCCGTCCCCCTGAGCCTTACAAGGGCAAGGGCATCCGCTACGCCGACGAGCGCGTGGTCTTGAAAGAGACCAAGAAGAAGTAAGGAGCTGATTCATCATGTCTATCAACAAGAAGGAACAGCGCCTGCGTCGCTCGCGTCAAACACGCGCACGCATTGCTTTGCAAGGCGCCGTGCGTCTGACGGTCATCCGTACGAACCTGCACATCTACGCTCAAGTCACTTCCGGCGACGGCGCCAAGGTGATCGCCTCTGCTTCGACTGCCGAAAAGGAAGTCCGCGAGCAACTGGGCGCAGTGGGCAAGGGTGGCAACGTGAACGCGGCCACCGTGATTGGCAAGCGCATCGCCGAGAAGGCGAAAGCTGCTGGCGTCGAGAAGGTTGCTTTTGACCGCTCGGGCTGTGCCTACCACGGTCGCATCAAGGCCTTGGCCGAAGCCGCGCGTGAAGCCGGTCTTCAGTTCTAAGCCAACGGCACTGGAAGGAATACCAAATGGCTAAGTTTCAACCCAAAGTGGCTGACGAAGGTCGCGACGATGGTCTTCGCGAGAAGATGATCCAGGTGAACCGCGTGACCAAAGTGGTCAAGGGCGGTCGCATCATGGGCTTCGCGGCTCTGACAGTGGTTGGTGATGGCGATGGTCGCATCGGCATGGGCAAGGGCAAGGCGCGTGAAGTGCCTCTGGCCGTGTCCAAGGCGATGGACGAAGCGCGTCGCAACATGCTCAAGGTCTCGCTCAAGAATGGTTCGGTTCACCACAATGTGACCGGTGAGCATGGCGCCTCCAAGGTGCTGTTGGCTCCCGCTCCTGCTGGTACCGGCATCATTGCTGGCGGCCCCATGCGTGCTGTGTTCGAGGTGATGGGTGTGACCGACATCGTGGCCAAGAGCCTCGGTTCGACCAACCCCTACAACCTGGTTCGCGCCACGTTTGACGCCCTGCGCAAGTCCACCACTCCTTCCGATGTTGCTGCCAAGCGCGGTAAGTCGGTCGAAGAGATCTTCAACTGATCTCGGAGCAGCACATGAGCGAAAAGAAAACACTCACCGTCAAGCTGGTTCGCAGCCCCATCGGTACCCGTGCAGACCACCGCGCCACGGTGCGTGGTCTGGGCCTGCGCCGCATGAACAGCACCTCGACCCTGGAAGACACGCCCGCAGTGCGCGGCATGATCGACAAGGTCCGCTACTTGGTCCTGGTGGTCTGACCACCAAGAGCTGGGAAAAATCATGGAACTCAATACCATCAAGCCCTCAGAAGGCGCCAAGCATGCCAAACGCCGTGTCGGCCGCGGCATCGGCTCCGGCCTGGGCAAGACCGCAGGTCGCGGTCACAAGGGTCAGAAGTCGCGTTCGGGCGGCTACCACAAGGTCGGTTTTGAAGGCGGTCAAATGCCTTTGCAACGCCGTCTGCCCAAGCGCGGTTTCAAGTCGCACCTGCTGAAGTACAACGCAGAGATCACCCTGGGTGAACTCAATGCGCTGGCCGTCAGTGAAGTCGACGCGCTGGTCCTCAAGCAGGCTGGCCTGGTGCCCGAGATCGCCAAGGTGATCAAGGTCATCAAGTCGGGCGAGCTGAGCAAGGCAGTGACCCTCAAGGGCATCGGCGCCACCGCTGGCGCCAAGGCCGCGATCGAAGCTGCAGGCGGTTCGCTGGCTGAATAAGCCGCACGCTGAACACGTACAGGACTCATGGCCACCTCTCCTACTCAACTGGCGCAAAGCGGCAAGTTTGGCGACTTGCGTCGCCGCCTGACTTTCCTGCTGATGGCGCTGGTCGTCTACCGCATCGGGGCTCACATCCCCGTGCCCGGGATTGATCCTGCACAGCTTCAACAGCTGTTCAAGGGTCAGTCGGGTGGCATCCTGAGCCTGTTCAACATGTTCTCGGGTGGTGCGTTGTCCCGATTCACGGTCTTCGCGCTGGGCATCATGCCGTACATCTCGGCATCCATCATCATGCAGATGATGGGCTACGTGGTTCCCCAGCTGGAAGCCTTGAAGAAGGAAGGCGAAGCAGGTCGTCGCAAGACCACCCAGTACACCCGTTACGGCACGCTGGCTCTCGCGATGTTCCAATCCTTCGGCATTGCCGTGGCGTTGGAAGGGACTGCCGGTTTGGTCATCAACCCCGGTTTTGGCTTCAAGCTGACGACCGTGGTGAGCCTCACGGCTGGCACTTTGTTCCTGATGTGGCTGGGTGAGCAAATCACTGAGCGTGGTCTGGGCAACGGCATCTCGATTCTGATTTTTGGCGGTATCGCAGCGGGCTTGCCCAGTGCGATCGCTGGTTTCTTCGAGCTGATCCGCACCAATGCCATGAGCATTCCTGCCGGGATCATCATCCTCGCCATCGTCGGCCTGGTGACCTTCGGTGTGGTGTTTGTGGAGCGTGGTCAGCGCAAGATCCTGGTGAATTATGCGAAGCGCCAGGTTGGCAACAAGGTGTACGGTGGGCAATCTTCCCATCTGCCCCTGAAGGTCAACATGGCCGGTGTGATCCCCCCGATCTTTGCATCGTCGATCATCCTGCTGCCCACCACGGCAGTGAGCTGGTTCGCCACGGGTGACAGCATGCGTTGGCTCAAGGACATGGCTTCTGCTCTGTCGCCAGGTCAACCGATTTATGTCCTGCTGTACACCTCGGCCATCGTGTTCTTCTGCTTCTTCTACACCGCGCTGGTGTTCAACAGCAAAGAGACCGCTGACAACCTGAAGAAAAGTGGTGCGTTCATCCCGGGCATCCGTCCTGGTGACAACACTGCGAAATACATCGACAAGATTTTGGCGCGTTTGACCTTGGCTGGCGCTGTGTACATCACCCTGGTGTGCCTGCTGCCGGAGTTCCTGGTCCTGAAGTACAACGTGCCCTTCTACTTCGGTGGCACATCACTGCTGATCATCGTGGTCGTCACCATGGATTTCTGGGCCCAGGTCCAGTCCTATGTGATGTCCCAGCAGTATGAGTCGCTGTTGAAGAAGGCGAATTTCAAGAGCTGAACAAGCTCTAGGGCGAATTGACCCGTGCTCGCATCGTATTCCGGGCGAAGTGAGCGATATTCTTAGACCCGGTTTACGAAGTGTGAATCCCCGCTGGGCAACTGGCGGATCAGGAGAAAACCATGAAAGTCTCGGCATCAGTTAAGAAGATGTGCCGCAATTGCAAAATCATCCGCCGCAAGGGCGTGGTTCGTGTCATCTGCACGGACCCACGTCACAAGCAACGCCAGGGCTGATGCCCTGCGGGCGACAAATCACGGTATCAGAGGACAGCTATGGCACGTATTGCTGGCATCAACATCCCCCCGCACAAGCACACTGAAATTGGCTTGACGCATATTTACGGCATCGGCCGGACCACCGCGCAGCAAATCTGCACCGCAGCGGGCATTCCCTTCAATAAGAAGATCAAGGAATTGACCGACGGCGACCTGGAAAAAATCCGGGACGAAGTGGGCAAGCTCACCATCGAAGGTGACCTGCGTCGCGAGCTGTCCATGAACATCAAGCGTCTCATGGACATCGGTTGCTACCGCGGTTTCCGTCACCGTCGTGGCTTGCCTTGCCGCGGTCAGCGCACTCGCACGAATGCGCGGACTCGCAAGGGTCCACGCAAGGCCATCGCTGGCAAGAAGTGATCTTCACCGGTCAATGAGATACAGTCCCTGGCTCGTTCCGGGGCACGTCTAGAGAGAAGGTTTCCATGGCTAAAGCACCTGCCAACAGCGCGGCTCGCCGCGTGAGCAAGAAGATCCGCAAGAACATTGCGGACGGCATCGCTCACGTGCACGCGTCGTTCAACAACACCATCATCACCATCACGGACCGTCAGGGCAATGCTCTGTCGTGGGCCTCGAGCGGTGGTCAAGGCTTCAAGGGTTCGCGCAAGTCGACCCCGTTCGCTGCCCAGGTGGCCGCTGAAGTGGCTGGCCGCGCTGCTCAGGAACAGGGCATCAAGAACCTGGACGTCGAGATCAAGGGCCCCGGTCCCGGTCGCGAGTCTTCGGTGCGCGCTCTGGCTTCGCTGGGCATCCGCATCAATTCGATCTCCGATGTGACGCCTGTGCCTCACAACGGCTGCCGCCCTCAGAAGCGTCGTCGCATCTGATTGTTGGTTTGCTGGCCTCGCCTGCGGCTTGCCGCTGGCGAGGTTTCGCCTTTGAGGCAATGCATTCTTGAGTGGTACAAGCCCGACATGTCCTTGCGGATTTGTGGGGCTTTGCTTGCTCAAAAATCCACCCGTGGCTAGAATCGCGGGTTCTGTTGGTGTGGCTGTGCGGCTTTGTGTCGAGCGGCCCGCATTTTGAAGACCACCGTCTGAGCGCATAAGAACATCCGCCAGACTCGCGTCCGGTCTCCCCTTGGGTTGTCTGCTTGCAGGGCCCTTGCGTGAGCTGACGTCAGACACATTTGAGGATTCCCAAGTGGCACGTTACCTCGGTCCCAAGGCCAAACTGGCCCGCCGTGAAGGCACCGACCTGTTCCTGAAGAGCGCCCGCCGCCCCATCAGCGACAAAGCAAAGTTCGATTCCAAGCCCGGCCAACATGGTCGCACCTCCGGTTCGCGCACCTCTGACTTCGGCCTGCAACTGCGTGAAAAGCAGAAGGTCAAGCGCATGTATGGCGTGCTGGAAAAGCAATTCCGCCGCTACTTTGCGGAAGCCGAACGCCGCAAGGGCAACACGGGTTCGAACCTGCTGGTTCTGCTGGAAAGCCGCCTGGACAACGTCGTCTATCGCATGGGCTTTGGCTCCACTCGCGCTGAATCGCGTCAGTTGGTGGGCCACAAGGGCGTGACCGTGAACGGTCATGTGGTGAACATCCCTTCGTACAGCGTGAAGGCTGGCGATGTGGTGGCCGTGCGCGAAAAGGCCAAGTAGCAAACTCGAGTGCAAGAGGCATTCAAGTTGGCTGAATCCATCGGCATGCCCGGTTGGGTCGCCGTTGACGGCACCAAGCTGGAAGGCACTTTCAAGAAGAGCCCTGACCGCGATGAATTCGGTGCTGACATCAACGAATCGCTGATCGTTGAA
>JBEANX010000309.1:0-4791 GCA_041165245.1 Pseudomonadota bacterium | reverse complement strand
ATGCCGCCGAGGTGCGCTTGGTGCTGGACGATGGCAGCGAATACGCCTTGCCAGGCAAGCTCTTGTTCAGCGACCTGAGCGTGGACCCAACCTCCGGCCAGGTCAACCTGCGCGCTGAGATCCCGAACCCGCAAGGCGCTTTGTTGCCTGGCCTGTACGTGCGTGTTCGCCTGGCACAAGCCGAGGTCGATGGCGGCCTGATGCTGCCTCAGCAAGCCGTGACGCGCGGCGCCACGGGCGATGTGGCCATGGTGGTCGATGCGCAAGGCATGGTCACGCCCAGGCCCGTGAAGCTGGGTGGTGCGCTGGGCAACCAGTGGGTGGTGCTCTCGGGATTGAAGGCGGGTGAGCAGGTCATGGTCGAAGGCTTCCAGAAGCCCAAGCCCAAGAGCCCCGTCAAGACAGTGCCTTGGGTGCCCAAGGTGGGCGTGGCCACGGTTGCCGCCGTTGCTCCTGCGTCTGCTGCCAGCGCTGCTCGCTGAGCCGGGAGAGACACATGCCCAAGTTTTTCATCGACAGGCCCATCTTTGCGTGGGTGATTGCCTTGTTCATCGTGGTGCTGGGCGTGGCGGCCATCAGCAAGCTGCCCATTGCGCAGTACCCCAATGTGGCGCCGCCCTCCATCGTCATCACCGCCACCTACCCAGGCGCCTCAGCCAAGACGCTCGATGAGAGCGTGATCAGTGTGGTCGAGCTGGAGCTCAACGGTGCGCCCGGCCTGGCCTACATCGAATCGGTCAGCCAGGCCAATGGCACGGGTCAGATCACCGTGACGTTTGAGCCCGGCACCAATGTGGACCTGGCTCAGATCGAGGTGCAAAACCGCTTGGCGCGCGCCACGCCACGCCTGCCCGCTGCCGTGACGCAGCAAGGGGTGAAGGTCGAGAAATCACGCAGCAACTTCCTGATGTTCGTGATGCTCTCGTCCAAGAACCCGGCTTACGACCCGATTGCCCTGGGTGACTACGCCTCGCGCAACCTGGTGCCAGAGCTGCAGCGCGTGAGTGGCATTGGCCAAGCGCAGCTGTTCGGCACCGAGCGAGCCATGCGCATCTGGTTGGACCCAGCCAAGCTGGTCGCTTACAACCTGGCCGCTTCCGATGTGAATGCCGCCATCAGGGCTCAGAACGCCTTGGTGCCCGCAGGTGCCCTGGGTGATCGCCCCAACCTGAGTGCGCAGACCATGTCGGCCACCGTGGTGGTGACGGGCCAGTTGGCCAGCGTGAGCGAGTTCGGCAACATCGCCCTGCGCACCAAGACCGATGGCTCGGTGGTGCGCTTGCGTGACGTGGCCCGCATCGAACTGGGCGCACAGACCTATGGCACTTATGCCCGCCTGAACGGCCAGAACGCCGTGGGCATCGGCCTGCAGCTCTCGCCCACCGCCAATGCGCTGCAAACCGCTCAGGCCGTGAAAGACCGCCTGGCCGAGCTGCAGAAGTTCTTCCCCGAAGGCATCACCACCAACATTCCGTATGACACGTCCACCTTCGTGGCCCTGTCGATCGAGCAGGTGGTTCACACCTTGATCGAGGCCATGCTGCTGGTGTTCGCGGTGATGTTCCTCTTCCTGCAGAACTGGCGCTACACCTTGATCCCGGCCCTGGTGGTGCCGGTGGCTTTGATGGGCACCTTTGGTGTGATGCTGGCAGCGGGCTTCTCCATCAACGTGCTGACGATGTTCGGCCTGGTGCTGGCCATCGGCATCCTGGTGGACGACGCCATCGTGGTGGTCGAGAACGTCGAGCGCCTCATGGCCACCGAGGGGCTCTCGCCCCGAGCGGCCACAGTCAAGGCCATGACGCAGATCAGTGGCGCCGTGATCGGCATCACGGTGGTGCTGGTGTCGGTGTTCCTGCCCATGGCGTTTTTCTCTGGCTCGGTGGGCAACATTTACCGCCAGTTCTCGCTGTCGATGGCGGTGTCCATCATCTTCTCGGCCTTCCTCGCTTTGACCTTCACACCAGCCTTGTGCGCCACGCTGCTCAAGCCGGTCGACCCGGGTCACCATGAGAAGGGCGGCTTCTTTGGTTGGTTCAACCGCCGTTTTGATGCGACCACGCATGGCTACGGCAAGCTCACCAGCGCTTTTGTGCGCCGCGGTGGCCGCATGTTCATCATCTACGCCGTGTTGTTGGGCGCCGTGGGCTACCTCTATGCCCGCCTGCCTTCGGCCTTCTTGCCCAATGAAGACCAGGGCAACCTGATCGTCAACGTGCAGCTGCCACCAGGCGCCACCAGCAACCGCACGGAGCAGGTGGTCTCGCAGGTCGAGCAGTACTTCCTCAAGCAGCCCGAGGTCGAATCGATCGTGGGCGTGGTGGGCTTCAGCTTCTCGGGCACGGGACAGAACGCGGCCTTGGGCTTCGTGACGCTCAAGCCCTGGTCAGAGCGAAAGGGTGCTGAACATCAGGCGCCAGCCATTGCCGCCCGTGCCTTTGGTGCCCTGATGGCGGTGAAGGACGCCTTCATCTTCCCGCTCAACCCACCGGCCATCCGTGAGTTGGGCAATGCCACGGGCTTTGCCTTGCGCCTGCAAGACCGCGCCGGCCTGGGCCACGATGCTTTGCTGGCCGCACGCAACCAGATGCTGGGCATGGCGGGCAAGAACCCCATGGTGACGGGCTTGCGCCCCGATGGCCTGGAAGATGCGCCGCAGTTGCAGGTGGACATCGACCGTGACAAAGCCGCAGCCTTGGGCGTGTCGGTCGACGCCATCAGCAGCACCATCGGCACGGCCCTGGGGTCGAGCTACATCAATGACTTCCCCAACCAGGGGCGTTTGCAACGCGTGGTGGTGCAGGCCGATGCCAAGTCGCGCGCCCAGCCTCAGGACATCCTGGCGCTGAGCGTGACCAACAACGCAGGCCAGAGCGTGCCGGTGTCGTCGTTTGCCACCACCCGTTGGATCACGGGCCAGATGCAGGCCGTGCGCTACAACGGCTACCCCGCCATGCGCATTGCCGGTGATGCCGCCCCCGGCTTCAGCACGGGCCAGGCCATGGCCGAGATGGAGAAGATGGCGGCGCAACTGCCCCCGGGCATCGGCGTGGAGTGGACCGGCCTCTCGCGCGAAGAAAAGCTCTCGGGCTCACAAGCCACGGTGCTGCTGGCCTTCTCGCTGCTTGCCGTGTTCTTGTGCCTGGCAGCCTTGTATGAAAGCTGGGCCATCCCCTTCAGCGTGCTGCTGGTGGTGCCCCTGGGCATCCTGGGCTCGCTGGTGGGTGTGACGCTGCGCGACATGAACAACGACATCTTCTTCAAGGTGGGCCTGATCACCATCATGGGTTTGTCGGCCAAGAACGCCATCCTGATCGTGGAGTTCGCCAAGGAGTTGAACGAACAAGGCAAGGGCCTGATCGAATCGACCCTGGAGGCTTGCCGATTGCGCTTCCGCCCGATCATCATGACCTCGCTGGCCTTCATCCTGGGGGTGGTGCCGCTGTACATCGCATCGGGCGCCAGCTCGGGTGCGCAACGTGCCATTGGCACCGGCGTGCTCAGCGGCATGATCGCTGCCACCGTGCTGGCCGTGCTGTTTGTGCCTGTGTTCTTCGTGGTGGTGCGCACTTTCGTGCCTTACAAGCCACGCCGCATCGAGCCTGATGCATTGACCGTTGACGAGGTGAAGGCATGAAGCGCCTGAGCATGACTTTGATGGCCGCAGCCACCTTGCTGGCTGCCAGCGGCTGCTCCATGATCCCGAAGCTGGAGCAGCCCGGCCTGGCCGTGGCCAACCAGTGGGGCGCGCCCGAGGCCTCTGCCCCCAGCGGCTTGAGCCCTGAGCAACTGGCGTGGTCCAGCTACTTTGCCGACGCCCGCTTGCAAGGCCTGATCAAGCAAGCGCTGAGCACCAACCGCGATTTGCTCGTGGCCGTGCTCAACATCGAGCAGACGCGTGCCGCTTATCAGATCGCCCGCGCTGACCAGTTCCCCACGCTGAATGCGGCCGTGAGCACCACGCGCCAACCAGCCAGCACGCCGCCCAACCGGGTGGGCACGGTGGCCACTGGGGGCTTGAGCCTGGCCTCGTTCGAGATCGATTTGTTTGGCCGTGTTCAAGCCTTGACCGAAGCCGCCGCAGCCCAACTGCTGGCCACCGAAGAGGCCCGCAAGGCCGCTCAGATCAGCCTGGTGGGCTCGGTGGCAGCCAGCTACTACAGCCTGTGGGCTGACCAGTGGCAACTCGCCTTGGCCGAGCAGACCCTCAGCACGCGTGAGGCTTCCTACAAGCTGCTCAAGCTCAAGTACGACAACGGTGTGCTCAATGAGCTGGACTTGCGCTCGGGCCAATCCCTGGTCGAAGCCGCGCGCATTGCCCGCGCCCAAAGCCAGCGCCAGGTGCAGTTGGATTTGAATGCCTTGACCTTGTTGGTGGGCGCTCCCGTGGAGGCTGTTCAGCTGCCGCCCAAGCCCTCGGTGCCTGTGCGTGCGGTGGATGAGCTGGATGCCATCCCCCAGCTCACGCAGGCCTCGCAGCTGTGGCCCGCTTTGAGTGCCTTGCCTGTGGGCTTGCCCTCCGAAGTGCTGCTCAGGCGCCCTGACATTGCTCAGGCCGAGCAGTTGCTGGTGGCGGCCAATGCCAACATCGGTGCGGCGCGTGCGGCTCGCTTCCCTCGCATTGGTTTGACGGCCAGCGCAGGAGTGGCCAGCGATGCGCTTTCAGGCCTCTTCACCGATGGCCGTTCAGCCTGGAGCCTGGGGGGTAGCTTGACCGCCCCGATCTTCGACATGGGCCGCTCGGCCGCCAACGTGACGGTGTCTGAGGTCAAGCGCGATGTGGCCTTGGCG
>JBEANX010000308.1:0-8385 GCA_041165245.1 Pseudomonadota bacterium | reverse complement strand
CCGCCGTGCTGAAGATGGAGGGGCAAGACACCGTGTTCGTGCAGCGCCCCGGTGGCTACATGGGCGTGTCGGTCAAGGTACTGGGCCAGCAAACGCAGGCCGCCACAGCCCAAGGCCAGAGTGGCTCCTGGCTGCAACTGCAAGCGACCAAGCAAGGCGGCCTGAGCGCACAAGACAAGGTGGTGGTGCAAGGCGCCGTGGCTCTCAAGGGCCTGGCCCAAGGCCTGGGAGCCCCTTGATGCTGGCCAAACTCATTGAAGCATCGTTGCTGCAGCGCCTGCTGGTGCTGGTGGCCTCTTGCGTGCTGGTGGGCCTGGGCCTGCAAGCCACTGGCAAGCTGCCCATTGACGCCTTCCCGGATGTCTCGCCCACGCAGGTCAAGATCATCCTCAAGGCGCCGGGCATGACGCCTGAAGAGGTGGAATCACGCATCGTGCAGCCCGTGGAGCAAGAGCTGCTGGGCATTCCCGGCCAGCGAAGCATGCGCTCGGTCTCCAAATACGCCATTGCCGACATCACCATCGACTTTGAAGAAGGCACCGACATCTACTGGGCCCGCCAGCAGGTGGGCGAGCGCTTTGCCAGCGCGCAAGGCAACCTGCCTGCCAATGTGGGCGGTGGCCTGGCCCCGGTGACCACGCCCCTGGGCGAGATGTTCATGTTCACCGTGGAGGGACCGCTGTCGCTGCAAGAGCGCCGCGCCCTGCTGGACTGGACGATCCGCCCTGCCCTGCGCGGCATTGCTGGTGTGGCCGATGTGAACTCGCTGGGTGGCTCGGTGCGCGCCTTCGAGGTGGTGCCTGACCCGGTCAAGTTGGCCGCACGTGGCCTGTCGATGGCACAACTGCGTGAGGCCTTGGCCAGCAACAACCGCAACGATGGCGCGGGCCGCCTGATCGCCGGTGAAGAAGCGCTGCTGGTGCGTGCCGAAGGCAGCATCAAATCGCTCGACGACGTGGCCGCCACGGCCATCGCCCAGCACGACCACACCGTCATCCGTGTGGGCGATGTGGCCGAGGTGCGCATGGGCTCGCTCACCCGCTACGGCGCTGTCACACGCGACGGCAAGGGCGAGACCGTGCAAGGCCTGGTGCTGGGCCTGCGCGGTGCCGATGCCAGCCATGTGGTCGAGCAAGTCAAAGCCAAGCTCGATGAAGTGGCCAAAACCCTGCCCAAAGGCGTGCGCATCGAGCCCTTCTACGACCGAGGTGCCCTGGTAGGCCATGCGGTGGAGACCGTGGGCAAGGCCCTGCTGGAAGCCATCGTGCTGGTGATGATCCTGCTGCTGCTCTTTTTGGGGCAATGGCGCCCGGCCCTGGTGGTGGCGGTGGTCTTGCCCCTGTCGGCCCTGGCCACCTTCTGGCTGATGCGCCAAACCGGCCTGAGCGCCAACCTGATGTCGCTGGGTGGCTTGGCCATTGCCATTGGCATGCTGGTGGACTCGGCCGTGGTGGTGGTGGAAAACATCGAGGCCAAGCTGGCTCACCCTGCTCACCCAGAGCATGCCAATCAACCGGGCAGCCTGATCCGCCTGGTGCGCATGGGCGCTGAAGAAGTGGCCACGCCCGTGGCTTCGGGCGTGCTGATCATCATGCTGGTGTTCCTGCCCCTGCTCACGCTGGAAGGGCTGGAGGGCAAGCTCTTCAAGCCGGTGGCCTTGACGATCTTGTATGCCATGGGCGCGTCGCTCGTGCTGTCGCTGACCTTGATCCCGGTGCTGGCCTCGCTCATGCTCAAGCTGGGCAGCCATGAAGACCCCTGGCTGGTGCGCAAGCTCAACAGCGCTTATGTGAAGCTGCTCGATGGCGCTTTGCGCCGCCCCACGCCTTGGGTGGTGGGCACGGTGCTGGCCCTGGTGGGCTCTGGCGTGGCTTTTGCGCTGCTGGGCAAGAGCTTCATGCCCACCATGGACGAAGGCGATGTGATCGTGTCCGTGGAGCAAGCGCCGGCCATTCACCTGGACGAGGCCCTGCGCCTGAACACCCAGGTTCAAAAGGCCCTGATGGCCGTGCCCGAGGTGCGTGGCATCGTGGCACGCAGTGGCTCTGACGAGCTGGGCCTGGACCCCATGGGCCTGAACCAGACCGACACCTTCCTGGTGCTCAAGCCCAAGGCTGAATGGCAAGTCGGCAGCAAAGAAGAACTGCTCGACCGCCTGCGTGAGCAACTGGCCTTGCTGCCCGGGGTGGCCACCAGCTTCACGCAACCCATCGAGATGCGCGTCAACGAGATGATCCTGGGCGTGCGCGGAGACGTGGCCGTGAAGATCTACGGCCCTGACCTGGCCACCTTGAGTGAGCTGGCCACGCAGGTGGAGCACGTGCTGCAAAAGACCACCGGCAGCCAAGACGTACAGCTCATCCAGAACAGCGGCCTGCGCTACCTGCGCGTGATCTTTGACCGACAGGCCCTGGGCCGCCACGGCCTGACCATCGAGCAGGCGCAAGACGACCTGCGCACCCTGCTCGAATCCAGCCCCACCGGCTTCGTGCTGGAACAAGGCCGGCGCATCCCGCTGATCGTGCGTGGGCCCAGCGCCCTGGCCGTCACACCCGAGTTGTTTGCACAGTTGCAGCTGCCCGTGAACGGCGGCGCACCCATCGCCCTGAGCCAGCTGGCCCGCCTGGAAGAGACCGAAGGCCCCGTCAAGATCGACCGAGAAAACGGTGCGCGCTTTGCCGCCATCACCACCAATGTGCGTGGGCGTGACCTGGTGAGCTTTGTGGAAGATGCTCAAAACGCCGTGCGCCAGCAGGTCAAGTTGCCCGAGGGCTATGCCGTGACCTGGGGCGGCCAGTACGAGAACCAGCAGCGCGCGGCCAAGCGCCTGGCCGTGGTGGTGCCCGTGGCCCTGGGCCTGATCTTTTTGATTTTGTACGCCACCTTTGGCAGCACACGCCAGGCCATGCTGGTGTTCTTGAACATCCCGCTGGCCCTGATTGGTGGCGTGTTTGCGCTGGCGGCGGCCGGTGAGTATTTGTCGGTGCCAGCCTCGGTGGGCTTCATTGCGCTGATGGGCATTGCCGTGCTGAACGGCCTGGTGCTGGTGAACCACTTCAACGAGCTGCTGGCACAAGGCCACGGCCTGGCGGACGCCGTTCGCAACGGATCCATCCGCCGCCTGCGACCCGTTCTCATGACGGCCAGCATCACTGCCTTTGGCCTGCTGCCCCTGCTGTTTGCCACCGGCCCGGGCTCAGAGATCCAGCGCCCACTGGCCATTGTGGTGATCGGCGGACTGGTGTCGTCCACCGCCTTGACGCTGGTGCTGCTGCCCATTTTGTTCCGCCGCTTTGGGCTCAGCCAGCCTGAAGCGAGCCAAGCCGCCTGAGCGCACCCGGACCCCATGCACATGTCTTTCATCCGAATCAACAGTGTTCCCGTGGCCTGCCTGCTGAGTTTCAGCTCGCTCGTCTGGGCGGCCGATGCCACGCCCATCCAAGGCGCGCTGCCGTCGCCCGCCCACGCCCAGGCTCACGCTGACAGCCGCGACCTGCCGCCCGAGGTCAGCCTGCGCGCCTGGCTGCTGCAGCACCCCACCGTGCGTGTGGCCGATGCCGCCCTGGCCGCTCAGCTGGCCGAAGCAGAACAATGGCGGGCCGGCCCGCATGAGTTCACCTGGCGGGCGCAAGCCCAGCAACGCCGTGCCACCGAAGCGGCGGCCAATGGCGCCAACGAATCCCGGCGTTTTGTGGAAGGGCAGATCTCACTGGAGCGCACGGTGCGCCTGGGCGACAAGGCCCGGCAGGACGCCGCTTTGGGCGACGCCGCCGTCGAGATGGCCCGCATGCGCCGCGCTGACGCCATCCATGAGGCCTCACGCCAGTGGTTGCGCCAGTGGTTCGACTGGCTGCGCGATCGCGCCGTGGTGCAGCTCTGGCAAGCCCAGGCCGTGGACCAGGCCGAGCTCTTGCGCCAGGCCGAGCGCCGGGTCAAGGCGGGTGATGCGCCCCGGCTTGAAATGGCCGTGCAGCTCACCACGCAGGCGCAGTTGCAGGCCAGCCTGATGGCTGCGCAGGCCCAGGAGCGTCAGTCACGCGCCATGCTGGAGGCCCATCAACCGGGCATCATAGCCCTGGCCCCCAAAGACATGGCCCCACCGCTGCCGCAAGAGCAGCCCCGAGAGAGTGGCGAGACCCTGCAGCAGTGGCTGTACGAGCGCAGCCATGAGCTGATGCTGGCGCGCCTGCAAACCCGCCTGGCGCAAACCCAGATGGAGCGCATCACCCTCGACCAAGGCAGCGACCCCACCGTGGGCGTGTACCTGGGCACCGAGCGGGGTGGCAACGAGCGCGTGCTGGGCCTGTCGGTGTCCATGCCCTTTGCCGGGCCTGCCCGCCTGGCCGCCACCCGCGTGGCCCAGGCCCGCCTTCAGCAAGCCGAACAGGAAGCCCTGGGTGTGGAACGCAAGCTCAGGGCCGAGGCCGCCATGCAATGGGTGGCCGTCCAAAGCACCTGGGAGACCTGGCGCAGCCAGGCCCAGGCCAAAGCGCAGGCCGAACTGTCCTTGAAGGGCATCGTGCGCGGCTGGCAACTGGGCGAATTCGCCCAGGCCGACGTGCTGATGGCCCGCAAACAGCACCTGGACGTGGCCCTGGCCGAGATCACCGCCCGCACCGAAGCGCGCCACGCCCTGTGGCGCCTGAAATTAGACCTTCACGAGATCCTGGAGTTTGACGATGAATGATGCCCACCTGTCCTCACGCCTCACACGTTGCCACGCATGGGCTTGGTCAGCACTGGCCATCGGCCTGAGCCTGAGCGCTCCCACCCACACCTGGGCACATGAGGGTTCCTTGCAGACCTTCAACGAAGGTTGGCGCCAGGCCAAAGTGATCTCGCTGATCGACAACGCGGAGCCAGCCGCCAGCACGCACATCCACCGTGACTGCCGAAACCAGGCAAGCGCAGAGGCCAGCACAGCAGAAGGCGTGCGCCATGTGCTGGCCAGCTACTCATTCGGGGGCAACCCCAATTTGAGGCGCCACATCGTGGTGCCGGTGCAGGCCGCCAACACCATCAAGGTGGGCGATGCCGTCCACGCGCACATCAGCGATTGCCAGGCCAAGGCCCACTGAGAGCACTCACTGAGCACATGCCACAGGCGCAGCGGCGCCACCCGCCCGAGGTGAGCCCAAAGGCCCCATCGGTGTGGCTTGACCTCAAGGCGCCAAACGCTGCACCAGTTGTTGGGCCAGCACGCCCGCCACCTCCTCGGTGGCCACTTGCACACCCAGCGTGGCCAGATCAACTGTGGCCAGGCCTGAGTAACCGCAGGGGTTGATGCGGCCAAAGGGCGCCAGGTCCATGTCGACATTGAGGGACACGCCGTGGTAGGTGCAATGCCGCGACACCTTGATGCCCAAAGCCGCCACCTTGCCCAAGCCCTTGAACGGATCGGCCGGGTTGACCACACCCGTGAGGGCGCCATGTGCAAAGGGGTCGTCCAGGCGCACATAGATGCCAGGCGCGCCGTTCACCCGGTGGCCCGTGACGCCAAAGTGCATGAGCGTGCGGATGGCCGCCTCCTCGATGCGGTACACATACTCTTTGACGAAGTAGCCGCGCGCGCGCAAGTCCAGCAGGGGGTAGGCCACCACCTGCCCAGGCCCGTGGTAGGTGACCTGCCCGCCGCGGTTGGTCTGCACCACCGGGATCTGCGATGGCCCCGGCGGGTTGAGCAGCACGTGCTCGGCCTTGCCCGCCAGGCCTTGCGTGAACACGGGCGGATGCTCGCAGACCCAGAGTTCATCAGGCGTTTCAGGCGTGCGCGAATCGGTGAAGGCCTGCATGGCCTGGTAGGTGGGCTCGTAGGGCACGGGGCCCAGCATCTTCACCGCCGTGGTGGGGGCCTGGGGCGCATTGCCCGATTGGGTCACATTGCTCGCATCGCTCATGGCGCCATGGTAGCGGGCTGGGCCGCATGCTGTGTGATGCAGAAGGCGCGAGGGGCTGTGCTGTGGCCTGCCTCAGGCTCGGCCCAGGCGCTGGAACATCAAGCCAGGCAAGCGGGCCACGCGGCCCATCATTTCCAGCTCCAGCAGGCGGGCGCCCAGCTCGGACGTGCTCATGCCAGTGCGGGCTTGCAAGGCGTCCTGGTTGACAGGGTCATAGCCCATGGCGGCCAGCAGCGGGTCCGGCTCGGCATCGGTGGAGACCTCACCCGGCTCGCCCTCGCTGGCCTCACCCAGGGCCTGCACCAGGCCCACGGACGGCCCAGCCAATCGGGGCCAGCGCAGCTCGTCCAGCACATCGTCGCTGGACTCAACCAGCTTGGCGCCCTGCTTGATCAAAGCATGGCAGCCCCGCGATTGCGGCGCGTGGATCGAGCCGGGAATGGCAAACACCTCCCGCGCCATCTCGCTGGCCAAACGTGCCGTGATGAGCGAGCCCGATTGCAGTGCAGCCTCAACCACCAAGGTGCCCCGCGTGAGCCCCGCCACGATGCGGTTGCGCTTGGGAAAGTTGATCTGCATGGGCGGCGTGCCCAGCGCGAATTCGCTGATCAGCAAGCCCTGCTCGGCAATGCGGTGCGCCAGGTTCTGATGCTTGGCGGGGTAGACACGGTCCAGCCCTGTGGCCACCACGGCAATGGTGCTGCCTGGGCCCGCCAAGGCGCCTTCGTGCGCCAGGCCATCGACCCCATCGGCCAGGCCCGACACCACGGCCAGCCCCGCCTCGCTCAAGGCCTGGGCAAAGGCGCGGGCGTTTTCCTGGCCCTGCGGCGTGGGGTGGCGGCTGCCCACCACGGCCACACTGGGCGCTTGCAGCAGGTTCAATCGGCCCATGGCCCAGAGCAGCACGGGCGGGTCGGCCACTTCTTGCAGCAAGCTGGCGGGGTAGCGGGCGTCGGCCAGGGTGATCAGGGCACGGGCGCAGCCTACGGGCGAGGGCTCGGCCAGCCAGCGCTCGCACAGCGCTACTTGCTCTTCAATGGCCGAAGGCACCTCGGCGCGCACGGCTTTGAGCTCACGGGGCTTGAGCCAATCTTTCAAGGCCTCCTCAGGGGCCTGCCACACGGCCTGGGGGCTGCCCAAGGCGGCGAGCAGACGCCGGGCCAGCGAAGGGCCCACGCCCGGCGTCAGCACCAGGCGCAGCCAGGCGCGCAATTCATCTCGGTCCATCTTCGTGTGCGACGGCCCTGACTAACGGGCCGCATCCCTGTGTTTGTGTTGGTTTGACATGACAACGGGCCCCGCAGGGCCCGTGGCTTCGATGCGCGCCCGCAGCGCAGCGCATCAAGGCTGAGTGAAACGATCACCCGGCTTGACCGGGTCTTTCACGGTCAGGATCAAGGCGTAAGACACCTTGTCGAACACGCGGAACACGTACAGAAGGCCATGGCGCTCGTCAGGCAGCTTGATCATGCGCTTGTCGGGGTCGGTCGTGTCTTTGACCATTTCACCGGCGCGCCACAAGGCCAGCACGGTGCCACGCTCCATGTTGTCGCGGGTGCCCTTGTTGATCGAAATGACCTGGTTCTGGCCGCCCGTCAGGTTGTCGCCATACATGGCCACCACTTCGCCTTGCACCGGGTTGGCGGGGGCGTGTGGCACGGCCGCGTCGAAATCACGCACCACCACGGGGGCCAGGCGGTCACCCACCATGCTTTCCTGGCGGGCCGAGGTGATGGTCACCGTGCCGGGCACCACCACGGGTTGGCCGTCAGCCCCGTTGCCTTCCAGGCCTTCACGCACCACTTCGGCGGCGCCCACATAGCTGGCCTCATAGCCCAGCACTTCCTTGGTGGTCGGGTCGCGCAGAGGCTTGGGTTCACGGAAGAGGCGGAACTCCTTGCGGCCGGCTGTGTCGCCACGGATGTAAGCGGTCTCACCGCGCGAGACCACCACGCGGCCCTCTTGTGTGGCCACGATGCGAGGCGCCTTGAGCAGCTCTTCGCCGTTTTCAAACACCACCGCTTCGTTGAAGAAGGATTCCAGCAGGTGCACGGGCACGGTGCTGATGGCGTCGTCCAGCGAGCCTTCACGCACGCGCGGCGAGAGCTTGACCGTGCCATTCATGCCCACGGGTGTGCCCACGCGCAGACGGGCGCGGCCGCTGGATGTGTCCAGGTACAGGATCTGGCCGGGGAAGATCAGGTGCGGGTTGCGGATCTGCTGCAGGTTCATGCCCCACAGCTCAGGCCAGCGCCAAGGGCTCTTCAGGAACAAGCCCGAGATGCCCCACAAGGTGTCACCACGCTTGACCGTGTAGGAATCAGGGGCATTGGGCGAGAGCTCCGACAGGGGCACGCCCGCCTCGGCTGCCTTGTTGGCCGTGCTCTTTTGCTGCGCGGTGACGGGGTAGTTGGGCGCGGTTTGAGCGTGGCTGACCGAAGCGGCCATCGAGCCCAAGCCCAAGGACACCAGGGTCACAACCATCGGC
>JBEANX010000307.1:0-7750 GCA_041165245.1 Pseudomonadota bacterium | reverse complement strand
GGCAGCAGCACGGGCATGGGCTCCATCGCTGTTCTGCTGTCGGCCACCTTCTGGACGGCCTTGTGGGGCCCGGCAGGCCTGGTGCTGGCCACACCGATCAGCGTGTGTCTGGCCTCCTTGGGCCGGCACATCCCCAAGCTGGGGTTTCTGGATGTGTTGCTGGGCAGTGCTTCGGCCTTGCCGGTGGCCACGCGCATGCACCAACGCCTGCTCGCCGAGGATGTGGACGATGCGGTTCGCCTGGCTTGCGTGCACATCAACCAACAAGGCATCGACAGCTTCTACCAGGACGTGGCGCTGCCCGCGCTGATGGAGGGGCTCCAAGCGAACTCCGACGCGCGTGAGGCCCACCATCGGGTCACGGCCCATGCGTCCATGGGGCGCGTCCTCCATCGACTCGGTGCCCCAGCAGCGGACGCACCTTCGCCTTCATCGGTGGCTGTGGCCTGTGTGGGCCTCAGGCGCGACACGGAAACCCTGGCCGCACGCATGCTGGCTCACATGCTCCATGAGCGAGCCATCTCGGCGCATGCCTCGTCGCTGGTTCAGTTGACCTCAACCGACACCACCCACACGGTCAGCCCTTTTGCGACACAAGCCGCGAGCCCTCAGGACCTCCTGTGCGTGATCGTTCTGGCCGACACCCCTGCCCCCATGTTGCGGGCTTTGCTCAAGCGGGTGCACCGAGTGCGTCCTCAGGCGGTGATCCATCTGTGCAAGCTGAGCCGTGAAGGAGCGGAAATCCCCGCTGAATGGCTCGATGGCATGCACGGCGACGTCACCCTGTCACGCGATCTTGCAGAGGCGTGCCAATGGATGGAGGATTGCCTTCACCCCACATCAGCCCCGCAGGAGCCAGAGACCAGCGAAGACCGCCTTGCCTTGCTCAAGCCCGCCCTGCCCTGACAGGGCGTGGCCGCTTGTCCTACACGCAATGCAGACCTTGTCCGCCCCGCAAGCCCAGGGCTGCCGCCTACATTGGATCCACGGATGAAGGCCTTCCTTGAGCCTCCTGCCCACAGAACCATCACCACCCTTTCAAGGCCCTCGTAGAAGCCCACTGTGAACTGCCAGCGCATCGAAGGCCAGGGCCAGACCTTGGGGTCGCGCTTGTAGGACACGTCTGACACTCGATGATCGCAAGTCAGTGTCTAATGCCCTCAACCCGAAGCTGCATGCTGGCACCTCAGCCTGCACCGCTGCTCTGGCGGCCTCCATGAACCCACTCCATCCAAACGCCTCCGCTGAGGCACCCTCTCCCATCCGCTGCTTCATCGTTGAAGACAGCGAGGTCATCCTTCAAGGTTTGACCGACACGCTCGAGCACATGCTGCCCCTCAAGGTGGTCGGCAGCTCGTCCGATGAGAAATCTGCCGTCGAGTGGCTGAACGGCCATGCCGACCAATGTGACCTGGTGATCACCGACATTTTTCTCAAACAGGGCACTGGCCTGGACGTGCTCAAGCACCTGCAGACCCTGCGGGGTCAGTTTGCCAAAGTGGTGCTCACCAACTACGCCACGGCCGACGTGCGCAAGCGATGCGCTGCACTGGGCGCCGACAAGGTGTTCGACAAGTCCAGCGAGCTCGATGAGCTGATCGAGTACTGCGCTCAGGTGGACCGGCAAGCGCCCGCCTCAAACCACTGAGCGGGGCAAGCTCACTGGATCAAGCCGTTCTTCAAGGCGTAGTAAGTCAGGTCGCTGTTGGACGACAAGCTGAGCTTTTCCAGCACGCGGGTGCGGTAGGTGCTCACGGTCTTGACGCTCAAGGCCATGCCATCGGCCATGTGCCCCACCGTCTCGCCCTTGGCCAAGCGAAGGAAGACCTGGAATTCGCGCTCCGACAGCAACTCATGGGGAGGCTTGTCTGCCGAGGCGCTGCCCAGGCCATCGGCCAACAACTCAGCCACGGCGGGCGTGATGTACTTTCTGCCCCGAAACACGGTGCGAATGGCCCGAATGATCTCGCTGGGCTCACAATCTTTGTTCAGGTAGCCACTCGCGCCTTGCCGCAACAAATGGGTGGCGTAATGGGCCTCCGGGTAGCCACTGAGGATCAAGACCGGCAAGTCAGGGAATCGGGCCTTGATGGCAGCCAGTGCGTCAACGCCGCTTTGATCGGGCATGGACAAGTCCATGATCAAGACGTCAACCTCACCGGTGCGCACCAGCTCCAAAGCCTCTTTGCCATTGGCCGCTTCGCCCGTGACACGCAGGTCGACCTGTTCGCACAGGTATTGCTTGAGACCTGCCCTGACGATGGTGTGATCGTCTGCCAATCCAACTCGGATCATCTGCTTCAACTTTCTGGAACAAACCTTGTCACCAGTCTAGGCCATGCTCAAGCAAATATCATCACTCACAGCGGTCGCCCGCAATGCCTCCCTTCGCATTCCGCTGGCCCTGGTCGCAGCAGCCGGGATGTTGGTGGTGACCGAGTCGGCCTACCGAAGCCAGACCAACCGGCTCGCCTCCGTGGTCGACATGGGACGTGCGCGCATCCTGGTCACCTATGCCATGCAGCGTGTGACCGACGCAGAATCGGGCAAACGCGGCTATTTGCTGGTGGGGGGTGACGAATACCTCGCGCCCTACCACGAGGCCAGGCGGGATGTGGCCAAGGCCCTGGATGACATCAAGGCCTACGACTTGTCAGCCCAAGACCCCAAGCTCGATGCTTTGGAGAAGTCGTTTGTGTGGGCGGTCGATGCCAAGTTGGCCGAGATGAGCGAGGTGCTTCGCCTGGATGAAGCAGGCAGCCATGAGGCCGCAGTTGCCGTGGTTCGATCAGGCCTGGGCCGTGAACTCATGGTGAAGCTGAGGGCTGAGACCGACAAGCTCATGGCTTACCGCAATGACCGCATCAAAGAGCGGCTGGACAACATCAACGATCTGTTCATGATCTGGCGCCTGGCCATCGGCTCCTTGACCTTGGTCAGCGTGATCTTGTTGATCATGTTCATCAGGCTGGGCCGCACGTTCGAGTCTGAACGCGAAGCTCAGCGCAAGGCCCTCAAGGAGGAGCGCGACAAGCTCGAAACCGAGGTCGAGGACCGCATCTCTGACCTGCGTGAGCTCACGCGCCATCTGCAAACCGCACGCGAAGACGAGCGAGGCCGCCTGGCCAGAGAGTTGCACGACGAACTGGGGGCCTTGCTCACCGCCGCCAAGCTGGATGTGGCCGTCATCAAACCCAAGCTTCAAGCGCACATGCCTGAGCTGGTGCCCAAACTCAAGCACCTCACGGAGATGCTCAACAGCGGCATTGCGCTCAAGCGGCGGATCATCGAAGACCTCAGCCCCTCGGCACTCAAGACCTTGGGGCTGGTGCCCTCGCTGGAGATCTTGCTGAGCGAGGTGGCCCTGAACACCACGGTGCGCTTCGAACATGACCTGCACGTGGTGCGATTGTTGCCAGACGAGCAGCTGGTGGTGTACCGCGTCATCCAGGAATCCATCACCAATGGCCTGAAGTATGCGCAAGCCCGCACCATCAAAGTCACCTTGATGGAAGTGGATGCTTCGGCCGTGGTGCAGGTCGAAGACGATGGCCAGGGCTTTGATGCCTCAAAAACACCCACAGGCAGCCATGGCATTCGTGGCATGCGCTTTCGGGTCGAAGCCACAGGCGGCAGGCTGGACGTGTGGTCCCAAGCCGGCAAAGGCACGAGGTTGACGGCCATCATCCCTTTGAAGCCAGAGGCACCAGCGGGTGCCGCAAGCCTGATGTAGGCCACGTCTGACAAGCCCCTCGGTGTTTGGCTGACGCTTTGATGCGGCGTGCGCCGGTGCCAGCAGCCTGCCCCTGTGCCTACAGTGAAGACATCGCCACCACGGGGGTGGCGACCCTCAGGGACCCAGCGCCCCACACACTGTTCAGGAGCTCGCCATGCTGCACTACGCCGTTGTCTTCTTTCTCATTGCACTCGTTGCCGCGTTCTTCGGTTTTGGCGGCATCGCATCGGGTGCTGCCGGGGCCGCCAAGATCCTCTTCGTGGTCTTTGTGGTGATGGCGGTGGTGTCCTTCCTGTTCAGCTTGTTCCGTGGCGCTTGAGGCCACGCACTGAGCCCACACACATCCCCCTTGACCCTTCAGGAGATCACCCATGAGCACGTTCAACACCGCCGACATCGGCAAGGCTTCCACAGCTTCGATTGACCACTTGGCCGACAAGGCTGGCGACGTCATCGAACAGGCCCAAGTGGCTGCCCACAAGGTGGTGGGCCAGGTCCAATCAGAAGCCAAAGACCTGACGCAAGACGCACCCAAGCTGGTCGACCTGGCAGCCGATGCCCTCAAGGCCTACACCCGCAAGGGCGCCTCACTGGCCAAGGATGCCTCGGCACTGGCCCGAGAAAAAGCCGGCGTGTATGCAGACAGCGCGGCCAACCGTGTCCGCAAGGACCCGCTCAAAGCCATCCTCGTGGCTGCAGCGGCTGGCGCAGCCGTGGCCCTCGTGGCCAGCTACGCTGCCAAGAAGCGCAACGCGGCGAAGTGACACCACAAGCACACTGAGGAGCCCACATGCACCCCTTGTTCTCAGCGGCGGTGTCGCGCCCAGGGCTGGTCCTGGAGCACGCCAGCGCCTATGCCGAACTGGCCTCGGTGGAGCTTGAAGAAGCCATCGCCAGGCACCGCAGCCACTTCGTGCTGGTGGTGGTGATGTGGCTCCTGGTGTGCCTGGCTTTTGCCCTCTTGAGCGTGAGCTTCATGTTCCATGTGGCCATGAACGACACCCTGGCTCAAAGCCAAGCCCTCTTGCTCTGGCTGCCACCAGCCCTTCCGGCCACCGGTGCGCTGGCGTGCAGCTTGTGGCTTCGGGGGCTGCCAAAGCAGCCCGCATTCCAGCAACTGCTCGGTCAAGTCCAACTGGACATGGACTGGCTTCGCGCTCAGGAGGCCAGCCATGGCTGATGCACCAAACGACAAAAAGGCCATGGCCATGGCGCGCCTGACAGCCTCGCGCGCAGCGCTGCACGGCATGACGGAAGCTGACCCATCGCGTGGAGACACCGCAGCAGGGCGCGATTCACAGCCAGGATGGCTCTCCAGCTTGAGCAGCTTGCCCGGGCTGTCGAGCGCTTTGATGCTGGCCAAAGCCATCTGGGCAGACAGCCCGTTGAGCTTACCGGCCCAACTCGCCAGCTTGCAGTGGCGCACGGCCGTGGTTCCCGTGGTCCGCAAACACCCACTGGCCACCCTCGCGGTGGCGGCTGCGGCTGGCTATGCCCTCATCCGACACCGTGAGGCGGTGTTGGGGGTGATCACAGGCACTTTGTGGCCCAAGCTGGCGCCGCAGGCAAACGCCGTGGCGCAGGCACTCATGGGCGCGGCCACCAGCGCCGCGCTGGACCAGTGGCTTCAAACAAGCAGCAAGCCCAGCCCTGAAGGTTGACCCTTGGCCCCAAAGGGGCATGGTTCTGGCAGGATGCAAGGCTTGCCCCCTTTGGAGACGACGCGCATGTCCAGCCACGCAGCCACTGCCTCTCACTCAGGTGCCCCCAGCGGGCCCACACGCACCGTTCACGGGGTGTGCAACCTTTGCGAAGCCATCTGTGGGCTGACCTTCACGGTGCAGGGCACGGGCCCAGCCGAGCGCATCATCACCATCAAGGGCAATGAGGCCGACCCGCTCTCTCGCGGCCACATCTGCCCCAAGGCCGTGGCCCTCAAAGACCTGCACGAAGACCCCGACCGCCTGCGCCAACCCGTTCGACGCATCACGCAAAACGGCCAGACCACCTGGGAGCCCATTGGCTGGGACGAAGCCTTTGACCTCGTCGTAGAAGGCCTGGCCAAGATGCGTGAAGAACATGGCAGCAACGCCGTGGCCGTCTACCAGGGCAACCCCAGCATCCACAACTGGGGCAATGTCACGCATGGGCACCTGTTCTTTGGGCAACTCAAAACGCGCCAGCGTTATTCGGCCACCTCGGTCGATCAGTTGCCCCACCACATGGCCGCCTACTGGCTGTATGGCCACCAGCTGCGCATCCCCATCCCTGACATCGACCACACGCAATACCTGCTGGTGCTGGGCGGCAACCCCCTGGCCAGCAATGGCAGCCTGATGACAGTGCCCGATGTGCGTGCGCGCCTCAAAGCCCTGCGCGAGCGCGGCGGCAAGCTGGTGGTGGTTGACCCCCGCCGCACCGAAACCGCCGCCGTGGCGGACGAGCACCTGTTCATCGACCCAGGCACCGACGCCGCCTGGCTTGTGTCCATCCTTCACACCCTGTTTGACGAAGGCATCCACCGCCCACGCCAATGGACCGACATGCTCGATCAGGTCGATGCCCTGCGCGAAGCCGTGCTGCCCTTCAGCCCTGAGGCCACCGCTTCTGTGACCGGCATCGACGCTGCCACCACGCGCCGCATCGCCCGCGAACTGGCAGCGGCAGAAGCTGGGGCCTGCTATGGGCGCATGGGCCTGTCCACCCAAGCGCATGGCGTGGTCTGCCAATGGGTGATCCAGGTCATCAACCTGCTGTGCGGCCATGTGGACCGCGAAGGCGGCACCCTGTTGACCACCCCTGCGCTCGACTTGATCAAGATGGGCCTGATGGGCCCCGGCCACTTCGACGCCTGGCGCAGCCGGGTGCGGGGCGCGCCCGAGTTTGGTGGCGAGCTGCCCGTGTCCACCCTGGGCGAAGAAATGCTCACACCGGGCAAGGGCCAGATCAAAGCCTTGGTCACTTCATGCGGCAACCCGGTGCTGTCCACACCCAACGGCCAGCAATTGGACCGCGCCTTGAGCGGCCTGGATTTCATGGCCTCCATCGACTTCTACGTGAACGAGACCACCCGCCATGCCGACGTGATCCTGCCGCCCACCTGCGGCGTGGAGCACGACCACTACGACTTGCTGTTCCTCCACCTGGCCGTGCGCAACGTGACGCGCTACACCGAGGCTGTGGTCAGCCCGGCAGATGGCGCCCTGCACGACTGGCAGATCTACAGCGAGCTGGCCCGCCGCTATGCGCGCCGCATCTGGGCCAGCGAGAAAGCCACCGTGGTCGCCCGCCTCAAAGGCATGGGCACCCGCGCCGCCATGGCCCGCCTGGCGCCCAAGCGCCTGCTGCAGATCGGCTTGCAGCGCGGCAACTCAGGCGTGACCTGGGACGACATGAAGCACCACCCCGAAGGCATCGACCTGGGGCCACTCAAGCCCTCGCTGGTGGCCGCCCTGCAAGCCAAGGGCAAGCGCGTCAAACTCTTGCCCGAGCGCATCGCGCAAGAGCTGCCCACGCTGGTGCCCTTGTTCACGCAAGCGCCTGTGGCGCAAAGTACGCTCAAGCTGATCGGCCGGCGCGACGTACGCAGCAACAACTCGTGGATGCACAACAGCGAGAGGCTGGTCTCGGGCAAAAACCGCTGCGTGCTGTGGATGCACCCGCAAGATGCCCAGGCCCGCTCGCTTGTTGAGGGGCAGGCCGTTCAGGTCAGCTCCCGTGTGGGCGCCGTGACCTTGCCAGTGCACATCAGCGCCGACATCAAGCCAGGCGTGGTCAGCATGCCTCACGGCTATGGCCATGGCCGTGAGGGCGTGCAACTGCAGGTGGCGCAAGCCCATGCCGGGGTCAGCATCAATGACGTGGTCGACGAGCAGTTCACCGACCGCATCAGCGGCAATGCCGCGTTCAGTGCGCAGCCGGTGAGCGTGGTGGCGGCCTGAGCCTGGGCCGCCCTGGTATCTTCAAGACATTGTGGGCGCTTTCGGGCACCAGCCCTGCCCGCTTCAAGCCCAT